>DATKWL010000001.1:0-2026 GCA_035529555.1 Dehalococcoidia bacterium
TCGTTATCTTGTCGGGGAGCACCATACTGTATCCGGGCCCTCGTCTGGTATGTGGCACGCCCTCGTAAAGCCCCAGCAGCCCGAGGCGGCTCCTGATGTTACTGCGGGCAAGCTGCGCCGGGGTAGGCCAGTCGGCTACCACAATATCTACGTTCTCCAGCCTTTCCTTAAAAATAGGGGGCAATTCTTCGATGGCCTTCATGACCAGATCGTAGAATTTCTCGCGCCGCTGCTCGGCACGCAGTTGTGCATCACGGCTTCTAGATAATGCTGTCTCCTCGATTGGTTCGAATTCTTCTGACATCAGAGTTTGCCTTTTGAGGGGGTAGTTTGCTGAAGATTTACGATTCTTGCCTCGGCTTTGCCATTATTGATAGAAAGAAGTCCCACTGTACCCGGCCGAAGCTGGTAGTAGGGGAAAGTGGCGCTGCCCGGATTGACCAAGAGCGACTTCCCTACGGTTTGCACCACATCCCTGTGAGTATGCCCGAATACCACGACATCGGGCGATTTGTCCAGATTGTGCTTTTCAGGGTGTTCAATCAGGTCGCGGGCGAAGTACTGAGATGAATGAATGACATACACATTAAGCCCGTTAAGCGTGAGATTCTGCACCTCCTCAATGCGTTTGTCCCGAATCGTGTAATCATCGTCGCCTCGGGCTGACAGCACCGGCGCGATGGCTGCCAGTTCATCCAGCACCGATGCGACGAATATGTCGCCTGCGTGCAGAATCAGGTCCACGCCCTTGAAGACTTCCCTTACCTGTTGCGGGATTTCTTTTGCTATCTCAGGTATATGGGTATCAGAAATTAACCCAATGAGCATTATGTTGACTCTAATCTAGGCCTCTAATCAACTCCCTAAATCCCCCACTCTTGGGGGCCTTGTAAGATTTGGGGGATACCACCAAACCCCCAGCAAAGGGGCTTTGCCCCTCTTCACTATCGGCTCATACTGGCTGGATGCCTGCCGTAGTTTTAGCTTATTTTTTTGCCGAAGCCGGGAACGCCGAGGTCGTAGATTTCCTCTACCTTGACCTTAATTACCGCCTGAGGCGGGGGCGCGCCCATCTTCTTCAGCGCCTCCTGGGTTTTCTCAAAAAGCGGTCCGCTGGTTATTATCTCGGCTTTACCCTCGAAGCGCAGGCACTTCATCTGCGTCCTGTCGCAGGCTACAATGGCCACTCTGGGGTTCTTCTTGATATTTTCATAAGTGCGTTTCCCAGTCGACTCAGCGAAGGTGATATGCTCCTCGTCCAGCACTCTGGTGCTCCCTTTAGGCGCGATGCTGGGTATGCCATCGGGCGTGGCAGTGGCGATGAACGCCTGCTGCTCCTTTATCAGGGCTTTCATCTCTTCAGTTATCTTTGCCATCTTTCCTCCTTAAATCCGGGATTATTCGATTAAGGACTCTATAAAAAAGCACTTCTCGCCTTTGTGCTATCCCGAACGAACCGCTGCTTGAATTTTAACGTCAATCACCCGTCAGTGTCAACGCATTTGGTGATGCCTAGATGGTGTAGGGGCGTTCAATTGAACGCCCCTACCTGGATTCCCGCTTGCGCGGGAATGACATATAGAAACGCTCGTAACAGCAGAATCCCTCTCCCGCTAGGAGCGAGAGAACTAAATAAACTAACCTTAGTCTTTCTACAAACTTTCGTGTCATTGATTCTTAAATATATTGGGGATATAATCAAAGTGTGGGAGTTAATATGGAACAGCTTCCTGATATGATGGGAGTTAGCTTACACGAGTCCTGCGGTGTCTTCGGGGTATATGCTCCGGGTGAAGAGGTGGCACGACTCGCGTTTTTTGGCCTCTATGCCCTGCAACACCGTGGCCAGGAAAGCTCCGGCATAGCTGCTGCCGACGGAAATAAAATACGTCTGCACGCTGCTATGGGACTGGTGGCCCAGGTATACAACGAATCTGTTCTTGACCAGTTGAGAGGCAATATCGCCATCGGCCATAACCGCTATTCCACCACAGGTTCAAGCCGCAAGTTCAATGCCCAGCCACTG
>DATKWL010000002.1:0-8480 GCA_035529555.1 Dehalococcoidia bacterium
GCCATATCGAAAGGTTTCTGTATGTAGGCATAGGGTTTAATCATGGCAACCTTGTGTCCGTCGGGGTCCAGAACTGACATTACAATCAGTGGTACTTCCTTGGCCCACTCGAGTTTCTCCAGAACCTCAGCGATGAACCACCCGCTGCAATCGGGCAACTTGATGTCCAGCACTATCGAATCTGGCCTCTCTTCGAACAGATACTTAACAGCATCGGCACCGCTGTTAAAGACCTTTACATTGTGCCCCTTTTTACTCAGGCATATATCTATGGTCTTCGCCAGAATAGAGTTGTCGTCGACTATCATTACTTTCTTACCCATCGTACATTCCTATCAATACCCTCTACTCATCCCAGTAGCTTCTGGTTTGAGGCTGGGTCTGAGGCTGAGGGACCAGTTCGTGCAGTATCAGGTAAAACAGTGGACCTACGCAGGTAACAAAGAGAATAGACAGAGCCCATACTCCCTTCATGCGTCCCAGCATTCCCTGTCTCTGGAACAGATGGCCCATTGCTATTGGCACCAGTGCCCAGTGCATCAGTCCTAAGAGAACTATCTTCAGAATCATTTCCAGGTCCATTTTGCTCCTCCTTCTTTATTGCCCACTCAATTGCATTATGCAAGAAGAGGTTTAAAGAAGGCATAAAGATGGAGGAAAAGTTATAAAGATTTTGTAAAGATTTTCGAAGCATTGTGGAAAAAGATTGTTTACAATGTCATTGCGAGACCATCCGCCTTAGGCGGAGGCGAAGCAATCTCGGCATTTGTCTCTATACTGGCGTTGAGATTGCTTCGTCGTCCTTCATATGTGAAGGACTCCTCGCAAAGACATAATTATCTGGGTGGGGGGATATTGAGTGACATGGGTTTGGGAATGGTAACTAAAGGCAGCTTTGTTAATCGGGCTTAATGAAGCGGTAGCCCACTCGGGGCTCGGTTAAGATGTATTGAGGATTCGAGGGGTCATCCTCTATTTTGTGCCTTAGTTGGTTGACAAAGACGCGCACATATTCGGCCTCGTCGCCGTATTCGGGTCCCCATACATTGTTCAACAGCTCTCTATGGGTCAGGACCTTACCGTGATTATTGACAAGATAGGCTAACAGCTCATATTCAGTTCTGGTAAGCTTCACGACCTTACCGCGAAGTTTGACCACACGCTTGGCCAGGTCTACTTCGAGGTCGCCCGCTGTAAAAACCGGGATTGATGTAGTCGTTGCTGCCCCGGCATGTCTCAGCGCAACGCGAATCCTGGCAAGAAGCTCATCTATGCCAAAAGGTTTGGTCACATAATCGTCCGCGCCCTCGTTCAGAGCTCTTACCTTGTCTTTTTCGTCTTCCCTTACGCTTAGAATAATAATAGGGACGTTTGACCACTCCCTTATGCGTTTACAGGCTTCGATTCCATCCATGCGGGGCATGTTCACATCGAGTACAATTACATCAGGCATGACGCGTGCCGCCATCTCTACTGCCTCAACTCCGTCCTGCGCCAGATGGACCTCATAGTCGCGGGCTTCGAGATTGGCACGGATGAACATGCGAATCTTCGGCTCGTCGTCGACCACCAGTATTTTCGTTTTCTTAGCCATTTTTCTATTATCTACGGGCTTTTTTTGCCACAGGTAAAGTGAAGTGTAATGTAGAGCCGTGGCCAACTTCGCTTTCGGCCCAAATCTTGCCACCGTGGTTTTGGATTATGGCTTGACTGATAGCCAGGCCCAGCCCTGTGCCTCCGGGCCTTTGCCGTCTCTGGCTGCCACGGTAGAATTTTTCAAAAACCTTTTCCAGTTCCTCTTTCGGTATGCCAATGCCCTGATCAGACACGCTCACCTGAATCATACCGTCCACAACCCTGGCTTTTAAGGTAATTTTTGTCTCTTCGCTGGAATAAGCGGCTGCGTTTTCTACCAGGTTGAGTAATACCTGTCTTATCTGGTTGTAGTCTGCGAATACTTCCGGCAGGTTTTGACCTATTTCTGTCTCAAAGACATGAGTCTTATGTACCCATTTTTGCTGGCGAATCACATCCTGAATTATATCCGGGATGAAACAGAACTCCTTATCGGGTTTCCAGACGCCGGCATCGAGCTTGCTCATATTGAGAAGATTGGTGACAAAACTTGCCAGTCTATCTACTTCTTCGCCGATACCTTTCAAAAACATTTCCTTTGTACTCTCATCCAGCGAGATATCTTTCTGAAGAAGGCTGCTGATAATTCCCTTGATAGAGGTCAGCGGAGATTTGAGCTCATGGGAAACATTAGAAAGCAGGTCTGATTTGAGTTGATTGATTTCTATCAGTTCCTGCTCGATTTTTTTGCGCCCCGTGATGTTTCGGAATGTGGAAATCTGACACACTGTGCCATCAAAATCAACAAAAGGAGAGGCAACCACTTCAAATGTTTTGCCGTTGGGCAAGGTGTAATCCCATCTATGAGTTTCTCCGTTCAATACCTGGGGGAGTTTGCAGATTTGTTCGCAGGGCTCTTCAAAATTATGTAGAAACTCATGACATCGTAGGCCGGTGCCCTGGCCGAAATCCCTGACCATGCTCTGGTTCATAAATCGTATTTTATAGTCAGGTCCAACTATGCAAACACCATCGTTCATGCCTTCCAGAATGCTTATCAGTGCTTCTTTTTCAGCTTTTACTACTTCGACAAGCAATCCGCGTTCCTCCGATTGATTGCGTATCATTCCCGTGAGGACGCCCATCAAGCCAGCACCTATGGTGAAAACAGATGGCCTCATAAGTGGATCGGGGAAGTCAGAGATAAATAAAGCTCGGGGCAGGAATACTATAAAGGCAGCGATGGTAACGATTATTGCGCCCCTGATTCGGAAAATGTAACCTGCGTAAATTATCGGGATCAGAAAAAAGAGACGCTGCACATCGTGCACGCTGTAGAAGAATTCCTTTCTCAATGATGTCCAACCGGCGTGGTCTACCAGTTCGCCAAAATAATAAATCAAAGTGCAAATCACGAATAAGGAGAGCAAAATAGAAGCGGTGTAGATATTGCGTCTTGAAAAAACAGAAGCCCCTTCCTTGCGGGAAGAAGCGACTGAACTTATCTTGGCCTTTTTCTTGGCAGCAGGGGCCTGCAAATCAGTCCTTTCTTAGTGTTGGCTTCCACATTTGGCGGACAGCTTTTGTTTAGCAGAGTACCCCACGCCGCTGTGCATGTCAAGCAATCTGTTTCTCGGCAGCCGTGATCTTCTGCTCTATAGCGGCGTGTCTCTTAGCCCTCTGGCGGGTATCTCGGATAACCTGAAGCAACCCGCTGACGTTCAGATACCATACAAACGCTATTGGCAGAAGGACTAAGGGTATTCCCAGAACCACTCCTAGAATTATTGCCAGTTGCATTTTAGTTTCTCCTTTCGTTTATTATTCCCAGTTTCTTTGTTATTTCTGTCTGCTTATTTAACAGCGACGCGAACCCTTTTTACTTTCTCGGTGACCTTCTTTTCACCGCGGACCGCCGCCAGGGTACCACCGATGGTTAGGTATCCTACGTAGGCTACAGGGAAGAGTATTATAGGTATTGCCAGAACCAGCGCCAAGATGATTGTCCACTCCATTTTCGTTTACCCCCTTTGTTTTACTGACCTCAGGGCCTTCTCCCCTTGGCCACTATCAGCTTACCACTATGATGTCAAGCCTGACTTCCGCTGTAATGCCTGTTCTCGGATTCCAGAAACACCTGTTGGGAGACCTAAATCTTGGGCAGTTGTACCTAGCCCAAAAGAGGTATAGCCCAAGTAAATATACCTAGGCGAGAGAGGTTTTTGCGCGGGATGAATCGAAGATTTTGTGTTATCAATCAAGTGGAGAGGTGTTTAGATGGAAAGAATGGGGAGCTTCATTCGGAGTTGTGAGTTTCTGATATGCTATAAGTCATATCAAAGCCACATATAATTTGACAAAGGTTCACGTCAGTGATATAAATTTCTTGCGAAGTTCTCAAAAGAGATTATCTGATTTGTTTATTTCCTGCTTTTGCTCCGCTCTCCGTGAAGGGCAGACCTACGGGTTGAGGCGAATAGTTCTTGCCTCGCAGATGTTTATGTGGTGTGACGGAGAATTGTGATGTCGCCAGTCATACCCGCGGGGATATTAACAGACCCTTATTGGTTTCAACATAGCCAATCCTCTTGGCAACTTGCTCACCCAGATAGTGCTGCATAGGAAGGATGAATATGACTACTGTTATACCCACAAAACGCTATTCACGTGGAGACGCCCGGACGATTGTAGCCAGGTTCGAGCAATATTCCTTTGAGGATCTCCATCCGCTATTCAAGGAAGGGAAAGCCCCCTCTTTTGATGAACTGGAAGGCGACACTGTTGGCCTTATGCTAACTTTGAACCCAAAAGTTGGTTGGTTGCTGAAACTGGGCTCAAAACTTCTATTTGATGGTCCTTTTGCCCGCTGGGCAGGGAAAAGATTTCTGACTTCTTTCAGCGAAAATAAAAGAGGAAAAGGAATTAATATATTCCAGAACCGTTTTCTTCCACATCGATATAGAATTGAAACCTATATTGATAACTCTCTATCTGACCAGAGCCCTTGTCTTGTTGTATCTTATCCGCATTTCCCCTCTAATGGTTTCGGTATTCGGGACGAACTCAGGAGAATCGACGATGCCATTTTTCTTGGTCAGACATTCCAAAAATTTCCCTGGGGAAAATACAAACTGCAAGGTTACTTTGTACTCTGTGCTCTGGTAAAGCCATGAGACACATTTTCATCAGTCACGCAGAGAAGGATGCCGGGTTAGCGCAGGAGCTCGCGAGGGGCCTGGAAGCAGCCGGCTACCCCGCATGGTACTTCGAGCGGGATGTTCTGCCTGGTGCAAGCTACCTATCCCAGATTGCCGAAGCCATTGAGCAATGTCAGGCAGTGGTCCTGGTGGTATCCCCTAATACCCTTGATTCTAGCCAGGTGACCAAAGAAGTAGTAGGAGCCTTCGAAAGAAACAAGCCATTCTTCCCCGTCCTCGTGGATCTGACTCCGCACCAGTTGAAAGAGCGCCAGCCTGAGTGGCGGCATGCTCTGGGAGGGACGGCGATGCTCTGTCTCAGCACTGAGGGACATCAAAACTGTGTTGCCCGCATAATCGACGGCTTGAAGGCTATGGGCATTCAGCCTGGTGGTATAGGCCTGGGAGTTACCAGACGCCCTGCTCCCACTCCGGCAAGCTACACACCAAAGCACCTGGCAGACAAAATCCTGGCTGCACGCGCCAGCCTGGAGGGGGAGCGCAAGCAGGTAACTGTACTCTTTGCCGATGTTGCCGGCTTCACCAAAATGTCAGAGAAGATGGACCCCGAGGAGGTGCATGACTTAATCAGCGAGTGCCTGGTATTCCTCACCGAGGAGATACACCACTATGAGGGCACCATAGCGCAGTTCCTGGGCGATGGGCTGCTGGCCCTCTTCGGCGCTCCTATAGCCCATGAAGATGCACCGCAGCGGGCCCTCCATGCTGCGCTGGGGATGCGCGAGCACCTCAGAGAGTATGCCCAGAAACTGAAAAAACAAGGCATTGAGTTCAACATGAGGATCGGGCTGAATACCGGCCTGGTGGTGGTGGGCAAGATCGGTGATGACCTGACCATGGAGTACACCGCCATGGGGGACACAGTGAACCTGGCCTCGAGGATGGAGAGCACAGCGCAGCCGGGCACGATACAGGTCTCGGAGAACACCCACCGCCTGACTGAAGGATATTTTGAGTTCAAGCCCCTGGGGGAGCTTGAATTAAAGGGCAAGACTGAGTTAGTGAAGGCCTACCAGTTGCTGGGTGTGGGTAGTGTCAAGACCAGGCTGGGGGTATCGGAGATGCGCGGCCTGACGCCTTTCGTGGGGCGACAGAAAGAACTAGAGCTCCTCATGGATTGTTGTGGGCGGGTGAAGAGAGGACAGGGTCAGGTCGTGGGCATAGTGGGCGAGCCCGGCGTGGGCAAATCCAGGCTGCTTATGCAGATGAGGTCCATGCTTACTCAGGGGGAGTACAGCTACCTTGAAGGCCAATGTCTGCATTACGGTGAGGCTATGGCGTACCTTCCCATAGTCAATGCCCTGAGGGCCTACTTTGACATCGAAGAGGGCGAGCCGCAGCTGCTCAGCCAGAAGAAATTGAAGCAGAGGATAAGTCAACTGGACGAGCGGCTTATGACCATGCTGTCGCCGCTTCAGGAGCTGTTGTCCCTCAAGGTGGAGGATGATGGGTTCCTCAAGCTTGAGCCGCAGCAGAAGAGGGTAAGAATATTTGAGGCCATCTGGTCCCTGATTATCCGTGAAAGCCAGAATCGCCTGGTTATACTGACTGTCGAAGACCTCCATTGGATAGACAAGGCGTCGGAGGAGTTCCTGAACTATCTCATTGGTAGGCTCGGTGGCGCCCATGTCCTGCTGCTCCTGCTCTACCGGCCTGAATTTAACCATTCCTGGGGCAGCAAAACGTACTACAGCCAGATACGGGTGGATGAGCTCACGCTGGACACAAGCGCCGAGATGGTGCAGGGTATCCTGAAGGGGGTGAAGGCGTCGCAGGACTTAACCAAGCTCATTCTGTATAAGGCAGCAGGGAACCCCCTGTTCATGGAGGAGTTCACCCGCACCCTCCTGGAAAGAGGCTATATTGAGAGGAAGGATGGCTGCTATGTGCTCACCGTGAAGCCTTCTGACATCCAGGTGCCTGAGACCGTCCAGGGCATTATCGCTGCCCGTATGGACCGTCTGGAGAAAGACCTCAAAGAGACCATGCAGATAGCCTCAGTCATCGGGAGAGAGTTCCCCTTCCCTATCCTGCAGACCGTCAGTGGTATGAGGGAGAAGCTGGAGGCTTATCTGCTCGAACTCCAGGCGCTGGAGTTTATCTACGAGAGGAGCATGTTCCCGGACCTCGAATATATCTTCAAACATGCCCTCACACAGCAGGTAGCCTACAGCAGCCTGCTACTCAAGAAGAGGAAAGAGGTTCACGAAAGCATAGGAAGGGCTATTGAAGCCCTGTATCCCAACAGGCTGGACGAGTTTTACGAAGCCCTGGCCTTCCATTTCAAAAACGGCACATCTGTGGATAAAGCTATCCTCTATCTAACAAAGGCGGCTGAGAAGAGCTTCGACAGATATGCCGTGGAGGAATCCCACCGTCATTTCAAAGAGGCCTACGCCCTGCTGTCCCCCAGAGTTGGCCAGGTCAAGGGCGCCGAGGTCCAGCTCATAGACCTGCTGATAAAGTGGAGTTATGTCTGCTACTTCCGGGGGGATTTCAAAGGATGGATTGAGCTGCTGGAAGCTCACAAGCAACTGGCTGAATCGCTGGATGATAAGGCCAGACTGGGTATGTTCTACGGATGGCTCGGCCTCGCACTCGGGGTCATAGGGGAGTATAGAGACTCGTATCAATACCTACACAAGGCGCTCCAGCTTGGCGAGGAGATAAAAAGCGAGCTGGTGATCGGCTACGCATGCTGCTGGCTCTCCTGGACGTGTGCTCATATTGGTCTCCTTGACGAATCTGTCGCATCCGGGGAAAAAGCCCTGGAGATTTGCCGGTGTTTTGAAGAGGACCAATATCTGTATTACAAGTCCTTAGGCGGGCTGGCGTATGCATACTTAACAATAGGGCAGAGGCGAAAGGTCACTGAAGCCGGGGAGACCCTTCTTAAGTATGCCCGCACCAGGGGCAGCATCAGAGGAGGGGTTATGGGCCACTCGACCATGGCTCAGAGTTTTTTCATGGATGGTGATTTCCCTTCGGCAATTGAGCATTGCCGTCAGGGAATCGAAATTTCCGCCGATCCTTATTATACCTACATGCCAAGGATGTGGCTAGCTTTTTGCTATCTCAGTAATGGCCAATTGGAGGAGAGCGAAGATGTATTGAAGGAAGTCCTTGCATTCAGCCGTGAATCTGGCTCCGGATACTTGGAGGATACCGCCCATGAAATGTTGGCTTGGGCTTCATTTGCCAGAGGCGATACACAGGCGTTAGCCACCGTCGAGGATATTGTACATAAGATGTTGACACAGGGTATAAAATCCGACTGCGTTATGCCATATCGTGTTATGGGAAATAGTTATGTGCTTTTACTAGGAGCAATCCCCGATGCCGACAAGAAAGCCCGGGATTACCTGAATAAGGCTATTGAACTTGCTAAAGAGATAGGCGCCCATGGAGAGCTCGGCATGGCTTATCTTGGTCTGGGTCAGCTTCACAGTGCAGAGGGAGATAAGGACAAAGCCAGACAGTGTCTTACCGAGGCTATCACATTGTTCGAGCAATGCGAGCTGGAAAACTACCTCAGCCAGGCAAAGGCAGCTTTAGAGGCCTTGCAGTAATTTGATGCCGGTATTTATAGGTTGATTCGTTCCACTCTATTTCAATCGAGAATAACTCACTCCTTCAATATTACCTCCCAGTACATTTTCATTTGCTTCACTGCAACGTCCATATCCA
>DATKWL010000003.1:0-5452 GCA_035529555.1 Dehalococcoidia bacterium
GGGTCCTCCCGCTCCAGATAGAGAAGCTGGGCGATTATCAGATTGGCTACCTGGTCATTGATGGGCGAACCCAAGAAGACGATGCGCTCTTTGAGCAGCAGCGAGAATATATCGAAGGCACGCTCGCCACGCGCGCTGCTTTCGATTACGAAAGGTATTACGTTACTGGGCTGTTTCTCCATTTTCTTTTCCCCCTTCCTTTTCTTCCGATGTTGTAGATTCCTCCCCTTTGGTAACTATCTCGACCAGACGGTCAAGTGCCCTCTTTATATTAAGATTGTGCTTGAGCGATTCGCGGCCCGACGGTGAAGAGAACACCTGCCGCACTCTTTCATCCTTTGCCCTTTGTATTATCTGTTCGATTTCAGCGTCAACTTCAGCGTCGCTGACATCGATCTTCTCCACCTCGCGAATCTTCTCTATCACCAGAGAGCGCTTGATTATGTCCTCTGCCGTTGGCTTGAGCTCGTTTCTGAACTCCTCCTCAGTTTTCTTGATATTCTTCAGATACTCCTCAAGGCCCTCTTTCTTATTCAGATACTGCTTGCGTTCCTCGATGAGATGGTCAACCTCATGTTGCACCATAACGTCGGGATATTCAAGTCGCGAGATGGCAACCAGAGCTTCCACTGCCTTATCCTCGAGCCTGGCCTTAGCCATCCGCTCTTTCTCTGATTTTATCTCTGCCGCAACCTTCTCTTTTAATGCCTCCAGAGTCTCCACTCCCTGGCCAAGGCTCTTGGCGAACTCATCGTCCAGGTTGGGCAGATTCCTTTGCTTGATTTCGTTCACCACTACCTTGAAATTGCATTCCTCGCCTGCCAGTTCCTTGTGTTCCTCAGGCAACTTGATGGTGAATGTTCTCTCCTCACCCTTTTTCGCCCCCTGAAGATGTTCGCCAAATCCAGGGAAAGCCGGAGGTACGTTTGGTGATAATTGATACCACCCGCCTTTTTCTTGGACGATGACTTTGTCTTTCGCAGTTCCTTCCGCATCGATGTTCAGCAGGTCATCGTATTTAGCCTCGCGCTCCACAGGCTCCCAGGTGGATTGCAGGTGGCGCAGCCTTTCCAGCGCCTCGTTTACCTCTTCATCTGAAACCTGCACCGTCTCAGGGACAAACTTGATTTCGTGGTAGTCGCCCAGCTCAATTGTGGGACTCACGGACACCGTAGCCTTAAACGACAGAGGCTCGATTTGCAGGATTTCCACCTTGGGCTGAGCTATGGCATCAACCTTATGCTCCTCCACAGCCTTGTCATAGGACTCCGCCATCAATTGATTGGCAGCCTCTTCGACCAGGGCTTCCCTGCCCAGATATCGCTCCAGCATGGGGCGAGGAGCTTTGCCTTTGCGAAAGCCAGGGACATTTGTTCTCGCTGCAAGGCGTCGGTATGCCTTCTCCAGAGACTTCTCCATCTCTGTCTCATCGGCCTCAATGGTAAGGACTACCTGACTTCCCTCGATTTTCTCTGTCGATACTTTCATCTTATCTCCATTATACTACGGGCTAGCCTCAAAGCGAAAGTTCTCAGGCTAGCCCAGCTTCGTTACGAATCCATTAACTCTCATCGACCTTCAGATGTAACTCTTTGAGCTGCGCCGGTGAGACAGATGACGGTGAATCGAACATTAAATCGACGGCGTTCTGATTCTTGGGAAAGGCGATTACCTCTCTGATGTTAGTCTCCCCTGTCAGCAGCATGATAAACCTGTCCACCCCTGGCGCTATACCGCCATGTGGCGGAGCCCCACACTCCAGGGCCTCCAGAAAACCTCCGAATTTAGCTTCGGTCTCCTCTTTGCTATAGCCTAAAATCTGGAAAACCTTCTCCTGTAGCTCTCGATTGTGAATCCTGATGGAACCGCTGGATATCTCGCTGCCATTGCATACGAAATCATAGTGCCTGGCACGTACTTTGCCCGGGTCGGTATCGAGCAGCGGGATATCCTCGGGATGAGGCGAGGTGAAGGGATGGTGCATGGAGTCCCAGCGCTTCCCCTCCTCGTTCCATTCAAACAAGGGAAAATCCAGTATGAATGCGAAGGCCAGAAGATTGGGGTCTGCGAGGTTCAGGCGACGTCCCATCTCCAGGCGCAATGAGTTCAATACCGCATCAACTACCTTCGGCTTGTCGGCAACAAGGAGCAAAAGGTCTCCTGTTTTTGCTTTCAAGCGCCTGGCTATTTCAACAATCTGCTCGGCTTTTAAGAACTTGGCTACAACGGAACGAACCTTCTCAGGAGCTAATGCGGGAACAGGCTCGCCCGGATTACCCTCCAGAGCCATAGTGATAAGGCCCTTGGCTCCACGGCTTCGGACGAATTCGGTTAGCTCGGCAAGCTGTCCCCTGGAGTAATTAGCGCAGCCCGGGGCAGCAAACCCCTTTATCTTGCCGCCCTCGCTGAGCACCGTGCGGAACACAGAGAACTCGGAGCCAACGAAGATGTCAGAGAGGTCAGCCATCTCCAGGCCAAACCTCAAATCGGGCTTGTCGCTGCCATATTTCTCCATCACCTCGGCATAAGAAAGCCGCGTGAAGGGCTTGATAATCTTCAGGTGAGGCGTTACAGCCTCCACCAGCGAAGTGAAAAGCTCCTCCATCAAGTTGAGCACATCTTCTTCGTCTATGAAGCTCATCTCAAGGTCAAGCTGGGTGAACTCGGGCTGTCGGTCTGCCCTGAGGTCTTCATCGCGGAAGCAGCGCGCTATCTGAAAATACTTGTCGTAGCCGGCCACCATGAGCAACTGTTTCAATTGCTGAGGCGATTGGGGCAATGCATAGAATTTACCGGGATAGATTCGACTGGGCACCAGGTAATCCCGCGCTCCCTCCGGCGTACTCTTTATCATTATCGGCGTCTCAATTTCCAGAAACCCTTGGGCATCAAGGAAATCGCGCATAAACTTGACCACGCGATGGCGCAGTATCAGGTTGCGTTGCATGCGCTCGCGTCTAAGGTCGAGATAGCGGTATTTCAGGCGCAGCGACTCATCCACCTCCATCTCTTCATTTATGTAAAATGGCGGCGTCTTCGCCCTGTTCAGCAGTTCAGCTTCCTCAACGATAAGCTCGACCTCACCCGTCGCTAGCTTGGGGTTCTCCGTTCCCTTGGGACGGGGAGATATCTTGCCCTTTACACGAACTACATACTCCACTCTCAGTTCAGCGGCAATAGAGTGTGCTTTAGAGGAAACCTCGGGGTTGAATACCGCTTGAACCATGCCCTCCCTGTCACGCAGGTCGATGAAAATCAATCCGCCGTGGTCACGGCGTCGGTTTACCCAGCCCGCGATAGTTACAGTCTGACCGACATGCTCCTTGCGCAGCTCCCCGCAATAATGCGTTCTCAACGCAGTCTTCGATTTAGCCATGCGACAGATTATATCTGAAAGCCATTGCACTTTCAATCTCACTGGATGCAGCAGGCCTCCATAATCACTCATAAGAGTTGCCAAGTTCAAAAAATCCGCTAAAATGTAATTCATTATCCGTAGTAAGGTTCAACATATATTTAAGGGTCAACAAAAGCCTCCGCTAAACAAATAAATATAAGGAGAGCTGCCTTGGAGTACTTCTTAACCGAACAGCAGAAGCTGATCAAAAGCATAGCCCGCAGAATCGCCGAGGAGAGGATTCTTCCCGTCCGCGCCGAGCTGGATGAAAAGGAAGAGTTCCCCTGGGAAATCATCAAAGACATAGCCAACGCTGATTTGTTCAGAATCTTTATACCTGAGCAGTACGAAGGCATGGGCGAGGGTAGCTTCGCCCTGGTTATCGCCGTTGAGGAACTGTCACGCGCCTGCGCCGGCGTCTCCCTCACCTATGCTGCCGACGCCCTGGGCGCTTTTCCCATACTGCTCTATGCCAGCGAAAAACAGAAGCAGCAGTACCTGCCTGTTATAGCCAGCGGAGCCAAGCTCACCGCCTTCGGACTCACCGAGTCCGGAGCCGGCAGCGACGCTGGTGCTATTAAGACAACCGCCAAAAAGGACGGTGATAGCTACGTTCTCAACGGCACCAAGCAGTTCATCACTAACGGCGGCGAGGCTGAGATATATACTGTCATCGCTTTGACTGACCCGACCAAGGGCAGCCGCGGCGCCAGTGCCTTTATTGTAGAAAAGGGCACGCCCGGCTTCACCTTCGGTAAGAAGGAGAAGAAGCTGGGCATACGTTGTTCCGCTACCCGCGAGCTGGTGTTCCACAACTGTCGCATACCCAAGGAGAACCTGTTAGGCAGAGAGGGCATGGGGTTCATCGTAACTATGAAGACATTGGACTCCTCACGACCCGGCGTAGGTGCTCTGGCACTGGGGCTCGCTCAGGGTGCACTGGAAGCTGCGGTGGCTTACGCCAGGCAGCGTGTCCAGTTCGGGCACCCGGTCTCGTCCATTCAGGCAGTGCAGCATATGCTGGCTAACATGGCTATGGAGCTCGAGGCAGCCCGCGCACTGGTCTATGCCACAGCCAAGACCATCGATAGCGGAGCCAAGAACTTCACCGAGGAAGGCGCTATGGCGAAGGTTTTCGCCACCGATATGGCGATGAAGGTAACCACCGACGCCGTGCAGGTGTTCGGCGGTGTGGGCTACATGCGGGACTACCCGGTGGAGAAGATGATGCGAGATGCCAAGATTAATCAGATATACGAAGGCACTAATCAGGTGCTGAGAAATGTCATCGCCCTCGAGCTATTGAGAAGGAAAGGGCTGCGCGAATGAACATCATCGTCTGCATTAAGCAAGTCCCCGGCACCACCGAGATTAAGATAGACCCCAAGACCAACACGCTGGTCAGAGAAGGGGTAAAAAGTATTATCAACCCCTTCGATTGTTACGCCGTTGAGGAAGGCGTCCGCCTCAGGGAGAGATACGGCGGCAAGGTTTCGGTTATTACCATGGGCCCGCCACAGGCGGAAGAGGCGCTGAGGGAGACCATATCGCTGGGCGCTGACGAGGCTATACTGCTCAGCGACCGAGCCTTCGCCGGCTCGGATACCTGGGCTACTTCGTACGTCCTCTCCAGAGCTGCCGCCAAGATTGCGAACTATGACCTCATCATCTGCGGCAAGCAGACTCTGGACGGTGATACCGCTCAGGTAGGGCCTGGCGTTTCCGAGATGTTGAAGATACCCTTCATAGCCTATGTGAGCAAGATAGAGGAGATTAAAGATAAATATATAAAAGTGCAGCGGATGGTGGAGGAGGGCTACGAGGTCATTGAGGCGACCCTGCCCGCCGTAATTACCGTAGTCAAGGAGATAAACGTGCCCCGCCTGCCCTCGCTGCGCGGCACGATGAAGGCAAAAAGCGCCAAGATACCCGTGTGGAATGCGGCGGAGATAGGCGTTGAGGCGGACAAGGCTGGTATCCCCGGCTCCCCCACCCGCGTGGTCAAGATATTCTATCCCAAGCGCACTCACAAGAGCGAGATATTCCAGGGCAGCT
>DATKWL010000004.1:0-8802 GCA_035529555.1 Dehalococcoidia bacterium
CTGTTGCTATAGTTATCCCGCTTCGGGGCTTCTCAGCGGTGGACAGGCCTGGACAGCACTTCTACAACCCTGAAGCAGACGCTGCATTTGCTAAGACTATTAGAGAAAACATCAAAAATGGTGTCGAAGTTGTGGAAGTAGATGCCCACATTAACGATAGCAGATTTGCCAGAGCAGTTGTCGACACATTCGATAAACTGGTCAAACGGGGAGGCATTCCACATGGCAAAAAGGTTTAGCAGGTCGGAGATTCTGGCCAGGCTCAGGAGAACGATAAAGAAAGGCAAGCCAATTGTCGCTGCTGGTTGCAGCGCAGGCATTATAGCGAAGTGCGCAGAGCTAGGCGGTGCCGACCTGATTATGGTGTATAGCTCGGGCAGGGAGAGGTTGAAAGGGCTTCAGACCAATATTGTGGAGAATTCCAACGCTGTAACACTGGAGATGTTTGACGAGATACAGAATGTGGTGAACGAGACGCCGATAATTGCGGGTATCCATGCCACGGAGCGCCCGAATGAAGATTTAGCCAAGCTGGTGAAGAAGTTTGTGGACAAAGGATTTTCCGGCGTTATCAACTTCCCCACATTTGGATTTTTCGATGACGAATCGTGGCGCAAGGGCAAAGAGGCTGAAGGTAAAGGATTTTCCAGGGAAATCGAGCTGATACGGATTGCTCACGATATGGGTGTATTTACCATGGCCTATGTGTTCTTTCCTGCAGATGCTCAGGCTATGGTTAAGGCGGGGGTTGATGTGATGGTGCCGCACGCGGGAGGCACCGCTGGGGGGCTGGTCGGCTTCGACGCCGTGTCCATGAAGGAAGCAGCCGCCACCGTACGGAGAATCATCAAGTCCAGAAAGAAAGCAAATCCCGATGTCATCTGCTTGGCACATGGAGGGCCGATCGTATCTCCTGAGGACACAAAGTACATCTATGAGCACACGGATGCCGAGGGCTTTGTGGGCGCCTCCAGCATCGAACGTATCCCTATTGAGCAGGCGGTGAAGGGAGTGGTTGAGGAGTTCAAGAAAATACCGCTGCAAAGAAAAAGGGGAAGGTAGTGCTATTGCACTTTTCCCTCAGAAATGACATCATGCCATCGTAGAGGGACTGATAGATGGAGATTCCTTTTCGCCGATGGCATTCCGCCATATTCCAGAGAAGATCGCGCCGCAGATATGATTCCACCCCTCTGGAGCCTTCCCAGTTAGACAATCTGAAAATAATTTGCAGAGAATTCAGGCCGTTTTCCCAGGCTCGCGCAGAATTGATAAACGCATCCCCTGATGAGATTCTCAGGGGCGCTATCGGCTCCTATGGCAAAGTCAAGGGCGCTCCAACTCTCATGGCTTTCATTGGCGATATGAATGACTTTCATGTCCATGAGAAGGTGGGCTATACGGGGGAGGGCATTATCCTGGAGGCAACAGCGATGGGACTTGCCACCTGCTGGGTGGGCGGTTCGCTATTCTTCCGCCGAGAGGTCGCCGCATCATTATTAGGCATTAGAGAGTATGAAAAAGTGCTGGCGGTAACCCCGGTGGGACGTGCTGTGGAGGAGCCTACACTGGAAGAAGCAGCGATGACTGCCTTCGGGCTGTTTCATAAGCGCAGACCCCTGACGGAGATGGTCGCAGGGCTGGAATCAGGGGAATGGCCTTACTGGATAAAGTCGGCTCTCGAGGCCGCTAGACTTGCTCCCTCAGCTATCAACAGACAGCCCTGGCGGTTCCATGTGGAGCCGAATAGCATAACAGTCTCCCTGGGTAGCCCTTCGTTCGACTTCGGCATATCCAAGCGCCTCGACTGCGGCATCGCCATGCTGCATATCGAGGTATCTGCACTGGATAGCATGGTGAAAGGTAAGTGGCAGTTTCTCGAAGCTCCGAACGTGGCTAGGTTCGAAGTATAGTAGACTGCTGTAAGTTCCAAATATGGGTTTGATACCTGTGCCAGCAGATGCTAGAATCTGAGCAGGTACAGAATCCGCTCGAGGAGGACACAATGCCAATATCAAGAGCCCAGTTCAACGAAGGCCTGGAAGACATGAGTTACAAGATAGTAGCTTTCCTGAAGGCGCATTCGCAGGAGGCATTTGAAATCGAGGAAATCGCTGATGGAGTTTACAGTGCTTTAACAAAGCAGGGGGTACCAACTGCGGCGGAGAAGATGGCCAGGGCAAAGTTATTGGAGTTTCCTCTGGCTGAATTGGTAAAGAAGAGACAGTTGGAAAGAAAGATTATAGGAGATAAAGCCTATTACTGCATTGTCCTGGACTAGATTCGGGGAAATAGAATTGGGTAGCCCGGGCTATTTGCTCTACGAAGACAATCCGAAGGTTGACCGCTGGATGAAGCTGATGTTTGCAGGCATTGTGCTCCTTTTTCTGGTGCTGGGACTGGTATTGCTTTTTGAAGACATCGAAGCGGCTTTTACGATGTTCGGGGTGGCGGTCTTTGATGCACTGCTATTCAAATCGGTTGTGCCCCGGAGATACGAGATATACAGCGATAAGTTAAGGGTAGTTCTCGGCGGGCCTTTTGCTTTGAACATCTCGCTCTCCACAGTAAAGGAAGTGAAAGCGGCTTCAGGGGCGAAGGCTTTTGCCTACAGCGGGGTTCGCTTTGCCACATCGTCGAAAAATGTGGTTGAGATAACTCGCATCAGGGGCTGCAACTATGTAATCTCGCCATTGAACAGGGAGGTTTTCCTGGAGCAGGCGAATCGCGCACTCAGAGCTATTAGCAGCCAGCGTTCAGTTATGTAGGGGCGACTCGTCGGTTTGCCCCTGCTACAAGGGGCTTGTGCCACTTGTACAGGCTAGATTTCAGTTGAGGTGAATTATGAAGAAAGGTTTCAAAAAGACCTGGGAAGAGTGGTACGAGGACATGGTGAGCGATTACCATTGGCAAGAGATTGAATATAAAGGCAGAAAAGTCCTTTATGTCTGCGGCAGAGCCACGGTAGGAGATGAGGACAAAAGTCTCAATTCCGGCTTCACTCAGGTCATGGGATATTTAGACCCCGAGGAACTGCTCAACGAAGAGGAACGAAAAGAGGTGAAGGGACTGCTCAAAGGCAGCTTCAATATTGAGAATGTCTCCTTCTGGTCAGTGGTAACGCCTTAGCTCTTGTGACAACACTCACTGCCCGGCCTCTGTCAGTACTGGTTGTAGCTGAATACCTCCTCAAGGCTCTTTCTATCTCTGGGGGCAGGGTCTTCAGCGGGATACCCCAGCGGTGTGCTGGCGACCACGCGCATATTCTCGGGGACGCCCAGCACCTCTTTAATCTTGGCCTCGTCGAACCAGCCAATCCAGCAGGTACCCAGTCCTCGTTCCGCGGCAGCCAGCACCAAATGCTCCATGGCGATGCCTATGTCTAACATATAGTAGTGCTGGTCGCCTTTAATTCCGGGCTGTGTCGGCTCGGCGCAGGCTACGATTATGGCGGGAGCTTTGGCGATCCATCTGTTGCCCGCTGCCCCGACTCTGTCCTTGATAGCCTGGTCGGTTACCACCACGAAGTGCCAGCACTGAGTATTGGCCCACGAAGGCGCCAGCCTGGCAGCCTCCATAATATACTTAATCTCCTCCTCCGGCACGGGGTCGGGCTTATATCTTCTGATGCTTCTTCTCTTCCTGACGACCTCCATGAACTCCATTCTTTACCTCCATATAGATCGCAAGACTTATTCGCTACTCGAGGATTAAGAAGAAAACTTACTGAACATGACTGCATAGTGGTATGGGCCGAGGTCGGCAACACGTGTCTCTCGGAATCCGTATTTAGAGAGCTTCTTTATAACCTCATCCGGTGCTAATCTTATTGATATCGGAGGCCCTGGCGGACCATCTATTTTCTTGAAATCCACCACGGCAAAGGTTCCGCCTAACTTCATTACTCGGGCGATTTCATTCATGGCACCTGAGAGCTCTTTTTCATTGGCGAACCCATGAAGTACATTCGCCATAAGACAAACATCTACGATGCCATTTGTCAGCGGTATTTTCTGGGTTACATCTGCTGCGACGGCCTCAAGATTACTGATCTGTTCTTGCTGGACTTGTTCCCGTAACTTTTTGATGGACTCCTCGTAGGAGTCAAGGGCATAAACCTTGCCTTTGTTCCCTACAATCCTGGAAGCGGCAATAGAAAAGTACCCTTCTCCAGATCCGATATCCAGAAAAGAATCGCCACTTTTAAGCCCGATTTCCTTAATCACCTTATCCGCATCAAGATAGGCTTTGCTGGACTTGCCCGAATGCACATGTCTTTCTTTGAATTCTTCTGTCATATTAGATACCCGTGGTCAAGCTGAGAAGTTACGTTGTGTACTCGCTATTAATTGTAACGTATTCCTCGGAGAGGTCACAGCCCCAGGCGGTGGCGGAGGCGTTGCCCAGATTGAGGCAGACGCGAATCGGTACCCCTGCCCTGTCCAGTATGGACTTTGCCCGTTTTTTGTCCAGGGGTAGCGGTCGCCCAGCTTTCATCATGCAGAGGTTGTCGAGATAAAGGTCTACCCTGGTCTCCTGTATTTCTATTCCACTTCTGCCCAGCGCAGCAATGATGCGACCCCAGTTGGGGTCGGAGCCATGCACCGCCGATTTGACCAGCGACGAGCCTGCTATGGTGCGGGCGCCGTTGCGTGCCTGGGCTAAGGTTTGAGCGCTTTCCACAGTCACCTGGATGAGCTTGGTGGCACCCTCGCCATCTTTAGCGATGGACTTTGCCAGATAAAGGCAAACTTCACGAAGCGCCTGTTCAAACTCCTCTGCTCCAGGGACTCCGTTCTTGAGTATCCTGTTTTTAGCGAGGCCGTTCGCCAGCATGATTGCCGAGTCATTGGGGCTGGTGTCTCCGTCCACGGTAATCATGTTGAACGAGGCATTCACCGCATTCTTGAGCGCCTTCTTGAGAAAGATGGGCGAGATTGCGGCATCGGTGGTTAAAAAGCAGAGCAATGTCGCCATGTCGGGGTGAATCATGCCGGCGCCTTTGGCGATGCCGCCGATGGTTACCTTCCCGCCATTCCCCAGCTTCACATGTACCGCTATCTCTTTGGGGAAGGTATCCGTGGTCATGATGGCTTTAGCCAGGGTATGCCCGCCATCCGGTGAAAGTTTTACTTTTCTGATACCATCGCTGACCTGCTTCATGGGTAGATGCTTGCCGATGACGCCGGTGCTGGCGAGCAGAACGTGTTGCGGGGGCAGTCCCAGCTTCTTTGCAGCTTGCGCGGCTGTCTGGTCGGCGTGTTTCATACCTCGCTCGCCGGTACAGGCATTGGCACAGCCGCTGTTTATCACGATAGCCTGAGCCTTGTTGCCTTTAAGGTTTCTCTGACACAGGAGCACCGGTGCTGCCTTAAACCTGTTTGTGGTGAAGACGCCGGCAGCAACGCAGGGTACCTCCGAGTAGAGGATTCCCATGTCCAGCGGGTCATCGCCCCGTGTTTTCAGTCCGATGTATGTGGCGCCTGCCAGAAAACCTTTAGGGGAGGTTATAGTGCCGTCCGGAACAACTTTGATACTCATGTTTGAAACTATATCATACGGACTGGAGTCAAAGCAAACTAAAGTAAGGCGTATAAAAGTACGTGCGTAGTATTGTCAGCTCCATCCTTTCAGGAGACAATTTAAAGGAAGCAATTGCTGAAAGGAGGGATTATGAATCACCTCTTGAAGCTAATACGAAGAATAAAAGTCCTTACGAGAATATTTGTGTCAAGAAGGGCGAAAGTCTCTGATAGTCATGCTTTTGTGATTGCGAGAGCCAGCGCCAGAGATATCGATTGGTACTTTGCCGACAATGTTGCTGATAAAAGACTAAAGAAGACCAGGTAGGCCTGAGGATTAACCTGTCATGGTTTCCCCACAGTTATCTCGTGTTTTGGCTTCCTATTTCCGGGGCTTTCTGCTTCAAGTCCTCGTTATCTCGTGAACTAAAGTTCACTGCAAAAAGTACTCATGTAGGATTGTAGTCTCCATTAGTTGAAGGCACAATTTAAACAAGGATGAAGGAGGTGCCGCGATGGGTGCAGAAATAGCCTGGGCAGTTGAAGAAAAAGAGCAAGAATCGACGCTAAGGCGCGACGAGGTCTCTGTCAGGAAGATGGTGAAGAAATATGTATATTCACTTCCCTCCGGGCGAAAGATGACAGTTGTATTGGACGACGAGGCCGAGTTGACGCCTGTGGCGGCTTGATCGTTTCTTGAACTTAGCTATAAAACTTAGCCATAATTTTGCTTTCCCTGAGGAAAAAGTGGGACCGCGACGACTTGCAGAGGTGTCGTCACGGTCTTTGTTTTTAGTGTTCTGCCCCATGCCCCGATTGACATTCCCATAGCGAAATGCCACAATTTTTTCATACAAATTGGGAAAGGAACGCCTTAGATAGCTTATAAAATCATTACCGAGAAGTGCACGACTGTGCCCTGGCACTGTGGCGATTGCAGGCCGGGTTGCCCCAATAATGCCATCAGCACTGCTCATACTATCGATCCCGACAGGTGCACCGAATGCGTCGGCGCCTACGATAAACCTCAATGTGCCCAGGTATGTCCGGCAGATGCCTGTGTACCCGACCCCGCCCATCGTGAGCCTAAAGCACAGCTACTGAAGAAGTGGCGCAGGCTGCACCCAGGGGAAAAGCCCGTATCCGGGACGTATTAGGCGAGAGATTTTTCTCCAACTGCTATTTCGTTGACACCTATAGCATCGTATGCTATTCTGCTGGGCAAAAGGAATTCAACTTGTATGAATACTAAGGGCAGACAGGGACGCGAATCCCCCCCAAAGGTCGAGGCAGAGAAGAAAATTGCCTTCGTGCTCAGCGGCGGTGCGAACAGGGGAGCTCTGGAGGTGGGAGCCCTGCTAGCCCTTCTGGAACATGACATCAGCCCTCAAATCCTCGTGGGTACCTCGGTTGGAGCTATGAATGCGGCGCTTCTTGCTATGAATCCTACACTCGAAGGTGCGCGCGGGTTAGAGAAGATATGGCGCGAGGCTTCCGAGAGTATAGTCAGCCGTAAGGACTATGTATCTGCCTTGTGGCGGTTGCTTACAGGACGGAGCAGTCTCTATAACAGTAAAAAATTAAAGGAGCTTCTGGAGACCTTTTTCCCAGAGAGCATACACCTGTTCTCAGACATAAAAAATGCCGAACTCTACATAACGGCTGTTGACCTTCACAATGGAGAACTGCGCGTTTTCGGCCGGGACAAATCAGAGTCTGTTATCGACGCTATAATGGCGAGCAGCGCCCTACCAATTGTACTAGCGCCCTGGCGGTATGAAGGCCGTGCTTATGTCGATGGCGGTGTTGTCAGCGACCTGCCGATGCGGGTAGCTGTGGAAGCAGGGGCTACGGAGCTCTATGCTATTGACATCGGACCCTTGAAATTCGGCAGGAGAGCACCGAAAGGGCTAATGCGTGTTGTGGGACAAACGCTGGACGCTTTGATCTCACATCAGTTGTTGAACGAACTGAGCTGGACAGGCAAGCTGTCCAAGGATGCCATCCACTACATCAATGTCGAGGGCTTTGAGGATGTCCGCATCTGGGACTTTGGCCATACTGAGGAGATGATTGCTAAAGGCAGGCAGGATGGCTTGGAGCATCTGCGTAAGATAGGTATGATTTAAGGTGTTGCCTCAGGTTTATTGAGATATGAGGGTTGAGGAACTCAAGAATTACGGAAAAGCCTTAGCGGACCTTGTTCCCGATAACGAAGGGCTCAGGCGCGAAGAGCAGATAAATAGGACTGTGCGAGAGGAACTGCAGAAAGAGCTGGGGCTGGAGGGCGCTGCGGGACTTATGTCCAGAGTGAAGGGTGAAGTAGAGCGCATGAAGTCCCGCGACTGGTCGGCAGTCAGAAATCGCGGGCTGAGAAGCCAGAAATTCTTAACGGGAGTTATCAGGCGGATTGCTTTGATGAAGGCTCTGGCCGATACGGTAGGTCTGGAAAGGGCATCCGTTATACAATGCAGGTTACTGGACAAAACAATCTACGAATCCATGTCGCCGTTGTGGCCCCCTGTGGAAGACTATCAAGCCTGTGGGGACTTCTTTAAGGCATTCTGTGATTATACTAAAGTTGCGATGAATGCCAATGTGCGTTCGGGGCTGCATGAGCTGGATTGGTTGGAGGACTCACCCAGAGCCCTGGCATTTGACATAAAGTATTGCGTATGGCATGAAGTGGCTAAGGCTTTCGGCAATCCTTATTTCTGTTACCCCTCAACTTGCTATGGCGATGAAATTACCATACCCATAGTGCTGGGTGAAGCTGGCCCTAATTACAGGTGGAAGCGTTCCGGAACCCTGGCTCAGGACGCCCCGGCATGCGACTTCAGATATGAAGTCCTGAGGTAGTTTAGTCTCACGTTAAATTGGAAGCTATTTACCACTTAACCGGTATAGGTTTTCCTGCAGGTCGGCCTGAAGGTGGGCTGGCTTCGATGTGCAGCTTCTCCAGGGCTTTATCTCTGAGCGCTCTGAGTGATTTCTGAAGCTGCTCCTGTTGCTCGACGGGCATATCTGCTGCCAGTTCGGTTATGATTGCCTTCATTATCTCAATACCGGGTTCAACAAGCTTCTCTCCTTTAGAGGTCATTTTGATCTCGGTGAACGGATGCCCCTTTTTCTTGGGTACCCTCTGCACGAGGCCCTCAGCCTCCATTCTGTTGAGAAGCCCGGCGATAGTCTGGTTTTCACGGAAGACCAGGCGTGCTACCTCCGCCGGAATCAAGGTGCCGGGATAATCCCTGCAAGCCCAGAGGACGGCGAGTTTCTC
>DATKWL010000005.1:0-8873 GCA_035529555.1 Dehalococcoidia bacterium
AGTTGACGGCATCGAACGCCAGGTAGATAGACAGCCCCACGTTCTTATAGCCGCCCTTTCCTACGGTCCACTCGCTGTGCGACTTTTCCCAGATCAGCTGATCCACCGGGTTGAACTGCACACCGGGTTCGTCGTCAGGCCCTGTTCTGTTGAAAGCATTCGCCCAGACCTTGAACCGGTCCATGTCCGGATTGTTGCCCGCCCCCTCGTCGTCGGCCATAGTGCATACGACCCGGTCCACCGTTACTTTCACCCACACGTCCATCTTCCACTGCTGCCAGTCCTTCGCGGCGTACTCCTGAAGTACTACCTTGCTGCCAGCAACAGTGCCCCCGTTTTCAACAGACCAGCAGAGGTCTGTCTGCTTGTTGACTATCTCGTAGTATCCGGCGCCGACTGACACGAATTTCCATTTTTGATCGTCCCCGCCCGTCGAGTTCCATTGCTGAACACTGGTACCCGTGAAACCCAGGTATCGGCCGCTGTCTCTGGACACAATATTGAAGTAGCCGTTGCCCACCGGCCTCAGTTCCCACTTTTGGCTTGCCCCGTCTGCGTAATCGTTTTGGGAAACGAAGGCACCTTCGGCAGCACTTCCTCCGCCAATTTCAGCAACCTTGCCACTGTGCTTTGCCGAGAAAACGTAGTTGTCTGTCAGCAGCGAAGGATAGCTCTCGGGCACCTACAAAACCCACTTCTGTGTATTGAGGCCGTTGTACGTGGCTTGGCGGATGTTTGCCATATCAGCTGCGTTCATCTCAACGTCCAAGCACTTACCGGTGTGCCTGCAAATAATGCTAAAGTAACCGTCGCCCACCTGTTCTATTCTCCACTTCTGATAGTCGGCATCTGCCCAGGCATTCTGCTGAACATTGACCAGCTCTTCTGTCCTTCCGTCGGCTACCTCCAGAACCTTGCCGCTGTTTTTGTTGACAATCTTGTAGTATCCATCCCCAAGGTAATCCAGTATCCATATCTGGCTGTCGTTGCCCTGGTAGAGCTGTTGAGCCACATTAGCTCGATTAGCCACGCTGTAATCCGCTACCGTGACACTCTTGTTGCTATACTTGGATGTGATGACGTAGTTGCCTTCAGCAACGGTTGGGGGAAGGGGTAATGAAATCAGCCTCGTTGATACCCTTGCAGCGATGGGTATGCCAATTGCATTTTCCGCAGCGGCGGATTTTTCAGGAATGACGGGCACAAAGGAATTATTTATAGGAGATGTACTGCATAAAGCGTTTGTGTCCGTAGATGAGGCGGGAACGGAAGCAGCGGCTGCTACAGCGGTGGTAATGAAACTGACAGCTGCTCCTGAGGAGCCCATACAGGTCACAATTGATCGTCCTTTTATCTTTCTCATCTACGATATTGAGACAGATGCTCTTCTATTCTTGGGACGTACGGCAAATCCAAGTACTTAAATGAGCAGGTGCTAAATTACGTAAGTTATGATGTAACATATTGTAAAATTCGGGATTTTGTGGTATAGATATATATGAGAGGCCCTGATGTATCAGGGCCTCAAGGATTTTTATGCAGGTTGTCAACCTGATTTTTCAGGTGCTGTCAGCCTGATTCTTTGAAAACCGAATAAAGATTGGGCCGATTCCGGATTCAAAGACGCCCTGAAAATCGAAAATTTGACAGCATTACTTTTAATCAGGGTGTCGGGGGTTCGAGTCCCCCACCGCTCACCAGCTTCAAATGGCCAGAGCAGTTAGGGGATTTTTCAGAAAATCAGGGTGTCAGTTCACTAGGTCTGCCGACACCCTGATTTTATTGCTTATTCTATTAAAAATCAACCAAATCTGCGGTATTGCTAAACTGATTCCCTAACCCCCGATCAGGGTGCCAACAAGTCTGTACTAAGCTCAATGCCTTCTAAGCAGTGGGTCGCGCGTTCGAGTCGCGCCAGGGACGCCAGCTTCAATTTAGGGGCTTTCCGACCAGGATTTTCACCAGATTTTCGCCAAGTTAATGGGTCGCAGCTATCAAAGACCTCTTGCCAAGTTAACGACTCACCACATAGGCTCTCGACCGGTCCCATTATACAGTTTGATGCAGTTTTCTGCAAATTGTGTGACCCGGTTGTGATGGCTTTGTGATTAGCTGATCCTCAGACCTTAGCCTCTTCGCCCGCCTCGGTCATAGAGCGAAAGGAAGCTAACACCGCATATTGTATTATGTCAAGTACTCCCCTGCCCTGGGTTACTGATTGGCAATTCAGCCGTGGCTCAAGGTGAGGGAGATTATCGCGGTAGCCTAGAACAGTGAACAGAAGTATGGTGGTGTTAGCACAAAAACAGGTTCAAAAAATGATTAGCAGTGATCAACTGCTTAGGAAGCAAGGAGTCAGGGTCCTGAGTCTGCGCCGACTGCTTAACTTGGATTTCGACACATTAATCCGCCAAAACCAGGGGTTTAATGAAGGACATATTATAGTAATAATCATCCTCAAATACAAACTGGGGGGGGTAGGTAATAATGGATAGATATGAACAGGAAATACACATGTTAGATACGTTGTCCATGCCCAACTTTCACTTCTGGGAAGTGGTAACAGCCGTATCAGGCAAACCGAAAGGTGATTCGGTTTCGGGTATTGGCTGTGCGGAGTTGGTCCGTCTTGCCCTGAGTGAGGCGGAGCTTAAACCTGCTCGCCGCTAAACAGGATGCAGCCCGTCCACGTTATCTTATCTTCGCGAAATTTAGAGTCCAATCCGAAGCTGTTTAATAAAGTTATGACATCTATTCCTATGGACTCCAAGGAATTTCTTGCCTTCTTAGGGTGAAGGCAGGGCTCGTCGGTGGCAGCTAGGCAAGGCTCGCAGAGCCTGCAGTTGCCGCCTAGCATGCCCCAGATTTCTTCGATTCCCTGCTTCCTCAGCGATCCCTCGAGGCTGAGCACTTTATTGTGAAAATCGAGCATGCTCTTTATCAAGCCCTCAAGGTCACTCTTCACGTTCAGTGGTTGCGAATATTGCAGCAGGACGCCGCGCTGAAACTTTTTGAGTCGGGACTTGACCTCATCAATTGTACCTATATAAGGCGGGCACATGTAGTGGGTGCCGTAGCTCCCGCATTTGTTTTCCATACAAGCCGCTCTCACCTTCTGCTGCGGAACAAGCAGCTTGGGGTCAAATTCCAGGCAGGTCTCTATCCCCAATCGTTTTGCAGCTTTTGACAGATTCATAAGCACATCCCGGCTACTCTTATTTCTGTTTATTTCGTCTTTATACGCTCTCTGTAGGCTTTCGTATAGCGTCTGGCATATGGGTCGCGACCTAGAATCAAATCTACTGCTAAGACGATAGGCCGGACTTTGGCTACATCAACAATTAAACAAGTTGCGCCCGCAGCAATGACTGCTGCTATAAAAGCGTTATTAAGCAGTTCGCGATCTGGCATGCCGAAGGAAACATTACTGGCTCCCATTGTGGTATTCACTCCCAGTTCATCCTTTATTCTACGAATTGTGTCCAAGATCGTAAGTCCAGACTTATTATCCGCCCCTATTGCAAAAGCCAGGCAATCTATTACAACGTCTTCACGATGGATACCCAATGCCTCCGCACGGTCAACTATCTTGTGAGCTATGGCGACACGCCTGACCGAATCAGCCGGTGTGCCCTTATCGTCCTGCACAAGACCGATGACAGCAGCTCCGTACTCCTTGATCAGAGGGAGCACATTTGCCAGAGATTTCTCTTCACCTGTTACGGAGTTTACCAGCGCTTTGCCCTTGTATACCTTAAGCGCAGCCTCCAGTGCCTTTATATTGTCAGTATCGATACACAAAGGAATATCTACGGTTTTTATAACATGTTGGATAGCCTGAGGTAGCATTGCTATCTGATCAATGCCTAGGGCACCAACATTTACGTCAAGCACATCTGCACCTGCTAATGTCTGTTCCAAAGCTTCCCTTTTTACAGGCTCCATGTCACCAGTCTGAAGTGCTGCGGTTAATTTCTTTTTGCCAGTAGGATTGATTCGCTCGCCAATGAGTACAGTAGGTCGTCCTCCACCAATGATTACCTCTTTCGAGCTACTTGATAGCTTGGTTTCCATCGATAGATATTACCTCCCTTTTGCCACGCATAATTCTATATCTACCCAAGTAGTTGGCTTGAGCGAAGGTTAGTGCAAACTGTGAGGTCGCAGCCAGTTCGATATATTTGACTCCTTCGGCTATGTCTTGCGCCTCTCCCCTCGCATCTTTTGATATTAGTGCCATCTTAGCGCCGGTCCCGGCAGCATTTCCCACCTGTTTAAAACGATTCAATGGTAGTGACGGCAGCATTCCTATAGTCACTGCACTCGCAACATCTATGTAACTACCAAAAGCTCCAGCTATAATCACCTCTTTTATCTCTTCCTCTGAACGAGAATTCGCATCCAATAAGACTTGGATACCAGTTCGTATTGCCCCTTTAGCCAGTTGGAGTTCGCGAATATCCTTCTGGGTAATCGTGATTGCAACCCCTCCACTGTTCTCCTCCTCACTTACTAAAACAAACTCTAGTTCCCCCTGACGAGTACGCACTCGCTGGTGATCAGCACCCATCCTACCATTATCACCTAACACCCTGTTTAGGTATAGTTCTGCCATAACATCAATTATTCCCGAGCCACAGATACCAACCGGAGGCGTACCACCGATAGTTTGATAATTAACCCGGTCGCCCACAATTTGCATATGTTCTATTGCGCCATCGGCAGCCCTCATACCATGTTTTATATGGGCTCCCTCAAAAGCAGGCCCCGAGGCACAAGATACACTGGTCATATTACTATCGCACGACAGGCAGACCTCGGTGTTTGTGCCAATGTCCAAAGCCAATACTACGCCCTTTTTTTGCGAGATCTTAGTAGCCAGCAACATGGCAACATGGTCGGCCCCAACGAATCCTGCAATATTAGGAAGAAGGTGTACATAACCACCGGGGGCGACCTTAAGCCCTATGTCTCGTGCTTTGATATCCAAAGCCCCCTTAACCGCTGGGACATAAGGAGATAAGGCGAGTTGCTCCACAGGAAGTCCTAGCAGAAGGTGGTGCATAGCAGTATTGCCTACAACCACTGCCTCTACGATATCCTGAGCTTTCACCCCTACCTCGGCGCACAGCTCTCGCGCTAGTTGATTAACCGCGGTCACTGCCAGCTTCTGCAAACGGCCTGCTTCCTTTATCGATCCTATGGCAAGCGCGATACGGCTAATAACATCCTCACCGCAAGCTATCTGCGGATTCATGGCACCTTTACTGGCTAAAACTTGGCCTGTGCTCAAATCGGGCAGGTAACCGGCTATTTTTGTAGTGCCCAAGTCAATAGCTAACCCCAGACTGCGCTCACGCCTTGGGCCGATTGCCACCACTTCGTTACCCTTCACCGAGACCTGTGCCTGCCATTTTGAGTGGCGTAGCACGGGAGATAACTGCTGTAATAACTTCATATCAATGGCGCTGGGATTTAGATTTATATGATGCTCTCGATGCAGCGCTTGAAGCAGACGTTCAGCGTCAGCCTCATGGTCCTCTAGGGAAGGGGAGTCCATTTCAACGTGATAAGAGATAACAGCCGGGTCCGGACGAATATTTACCTCGAGTCCATCCACCTGTGTTCTCTGAGGGGCTGTAAGCGACTCGGTGGGAATGTGTACCTTGCAATCCTCCAATGGATAGGTCTGGCACGCTAAACGATAGCCCTGCTCCAACTCGGATGGCGAAAGCGCCTCTCGCTCATCTGAAGTTAGCTGAGTATGCTTACCGGACAGCACTTGTACTTTACAGCGGCCACAAGTCCCTTTCCCACCACACAGGCTGACGAGTTCAACGCCCAGTTGGTGTGCACACTCCAAAAGCGATTGCTTGGCTGTACACTGTCCTCGCCGTCCTACCGGTTCAAAGTCAATGTGGTTCTCTGTCATATTTAACCCGTATCAATCGTTGCCTTATGTCCTAAAGAGAGCACTCTTGCCTAGCCAGACATGATCGTGTAAACAAATAGCGATAAGAACTCAAACTCCTAAGGGCATCCGCCCCACTGCGGTGGCAATCACTTCTGTCTCAAGATAAATCTCATCTGGCCATCCACCGCCGCCATGCACAGTGCGATCATGCCTATCAATGTGCACGTCCACCAAGCTAGCACCAGCATGACGAGCCCGATCCTGAGCCAACTGGCGTGATACGTCCTGTGCGCATGCTACAGCGGCTTCTAAGCGCGGAAAGTCGCGCACTTCAAATGGCAAATGCACTCGATAGGCTTCTGCGCCATCGAGTGGGCGGATCAGGATGCGCACGGTTTGCACCACTTCACCGACTACCGCGCCGATAGCATTGGCAACCTCTGCATGCTCGGGGATACAGAGATTAGCATGCAGTTGCGAAGCCACAGACGGGAGGTAGGTTGCTACTGGTGCGCCGATAGCAACGAGGGGACATCGCAGGGCGAGAGCTACGGAGAAACTCCCTGTATCATCGCTAGCCAACGCCCGCTCAATGAACAGCCGCCCTACATAGTCCTGGCTGCTTAGTATCAGCCCTCCCTCTTCGGCTAATGCACTGGCGATCACTGCGCGCCCCAACTCCACCACGACCCGCCGCACTACCATCTCGCAGAATTGCTCCACGCTGACGCCCAGTTGTGTGGCCCACAGGCCTGCGCCAAGTTCGGCAGCCTCTAGAGAGCCGCACCGATATTGACCCAGCACATGGACAGCATCTGTAGGTGTGAAGGCACTAGCGGCAATGAGGCCACGCTCTATCAGTTCCTCCAGTGAACGTCGGTACAGGGGCGGGTACTTCACCCTGCCCAGTATCTGAGACAAAGGGACTGGACCATCGCCGAGGATCCCCCAAATCTCCTGCTGGGTGGATGTGAGGTTGCCCTGCTCGATCCCTAATGGCCGTTGCCGCATGATAAAACGTCCTGCGTCCTTATCTGCTGCACCCTTATCCACATGGTCTTGGGCTTGACGTCGTAGCACATCCAGGGTCTCCCTGTACTGCACGGCCAGCTGGCTGAGGGGGGTCACTCGCCGCGGGCCGACGCACAAGCCGCCGTCCTCATTTTGCCAGACCTCGCTATCCCCACCCAGACCTGTGGTGTGGATATCAATGGCCTCCACCATGGTCTGCCAGTCACCCACCCAAGCTCCATTGAGGTTCAGGAATGGTTGACCGTTGCGCAAGGCAGCGATGTCGGTGGTGGTGCCACCCATATCGATCACGAAGGCGTCGTCCGCTTCAGCCAAATAGCGCGCGCCGACCACGCTGGCCGCAGGGCCGGACAAGATGGTCTCTACCGGTCGTTCCAGCGCCATCTTGGCATCAATGAGCGAGCCATCACCCTTGACGATCATCAGAGGAGCATGGATGCCTTTGTGGTCCAGCGAGTCACGAACGGCGAGAATCAGCTGTTGCAGCAAGGGGATAAGACGGCTATTCAGAGCAACAGTGAAGGCCCGGCGTGGCGCGTTAAGGTGGGTGGTCAGTTCGTGTCCGCATGTCACCGGCAACCCGGTAAGGTCGCGGACCAATTGCCGTACCTGCAGCTCGTGCTTTGGGTTCCGTACGCCGAAGAACCCTGAAATGGCGAAAGCGGCTACGTGCTGTGCGTGGGCCAAGATGGCCTGACGCGCCGCATCGATGTCGAGGGGGGCCTGCTCCTCACCGGTAGAGGTGTGGCCGCCTGGGATGAACACGATTGCTCCATTGGCCACAATCTTCTCGAACCCCATACCGATCAGCAGGTCCGGGTCGTAGCCGATAAGTAGCAGGCAGATTGGGCTGCCCTGCCCTTCTACGATGGCGTTGGTGGCTAGCGTGGTGGATAGGGATACTGCCCGGATATCCGGAGGCGGATTCGACAGGACTGCCTCCACAGCGCCCCGGATCCCCACAGACAGGTCGTATTTGGTTGTCAGGGCCTTTGCCTTGCCAATGACGCCGCGTTCATCGTCCAGCAGGACGGCGTCCGTGTATGTGCCACCCGTATCGATACCCAATAGTATAGAAATTGTGTCTTCTCCTTTTTCCCTTATCTTATCTCATCTAATGTCGAAACTGGCAAGTGTGTCGAAGCTCGCAGAACTGGCAGGTCGAGCCCGTATGCCGAGCCGTATAGTCGGGGCCAATGCCTATGAGTCCTGATCCCGATTTATGGGGTGACAGAATACCAGCCGCCGTAACGGTCACATTGATGGCTGTAAGGTCCAGGAGCGCGCACAATGCCTTTTGGTCGCTTATTGTCCATCCGGCCAGGGACCCCGGCGACAGGGCACGGCTGACGCCCCAACCCCGCCGGGCTGCCTCATCCTCGACGATACGGCTGATTGGCTCGCCCGCAGCACCTAAGGCGATGATTCCCGCTGTATCGAGCAAGTAGCTCTCTAACAACCTGTTGTCAGCCGACAGTGTCTGCACTCGTTCTTCCAGCGCTTTGCCGATTGTACAGACACTCACCAAAGCCTCACAGGCAAATGCGAGCAGATCAGCGTGTGGCCCTAGATGGAGGAGCGCATCGCCTATCTGAGCAGTACCGCCCTCAACCGCGTGGACCGGGAACCATTCATAGACTATGGCCGGGGCAGCCAGACGTTGGGCTTCATCGATGGCCCACTGAGCGAGGACTTTGACTTCAGGCCGTTCAGCCGCTCGTCCTTGGTGGCGCAACAACTCGTCAACAGAGAGGACAAAAGGAAAATTAGCAATTACGGGCATTCACGCCTCTCCCTCCGGTGCCTTGCATTTGAACAAAGCATCTGAAAACCTCTTCTTCAGTGGGAGCAAAATTTGATACCGCATAACTGGCGCCGTACTCAGACCCGGTTTTAGGTCGGATAGCACCCTATCCCTGACACCCCT
>DATKWL010000006.1:0-10365 GCA_035529555.1 Dehalococcoidia bacterium
GCTGTCGAATACGGCTTGATTAACAAAGTTGTCCCCAAGGAACAACTGATGCCCACTGCAATGGAATACGCCGAGACCATTTGCCGCAACGGCCCTCTGGCAGTACAGGCAATCAAAGAATCCGTGCTCAGGGGTCTGGCGCTGGACGCCGCCTACTCCATAGAGCGGCTGATGTCCATGATAATTTTCTCCACAGAGGACGCCAAAGAAGGACCCAAGGCCTTCATGGAGAAGCGCCAGGCAGTCTGGAAAGCAAAATAGCAGGATTGATAATGCTATAGGGGCGGGTTTGCACCCCGCCCCTTTTTATTTTCGCTCAAGCCTCAAACGGAATCTCTTGCTTATTACTACTATGGCTGGAACTATCACGCCCATGACGAACAGGACTATCCCGACGAGGCTCCAGGGAACAACCCAGAACTCGGCTGTTTGAGATTTATTTACTAGGTCCCCGTTGTGGTCTAAATAGCCGATCACGATTTTAGCTCTTACCTTGCCGAAGAACGGCTTCTCCTGCCACTCTCCGTTCAGCACCCCGTCGCTATTCGGCAAAATAATAGTTTGACCTAAATCCAACTCGCTATTGCCGCCCCAGTAACCATCGAAATACGCTTTAGCTGCCACTGTCAGATGGACATTGCCCGAGTTGTGAACCACTACCCCCGCTTCTAAAAGGCCTCTGCCAGCAATGCCGGGTAAAAGCAGAGAGGCAATTTCGGCATTACTGAAAACCTCGGCTTCAGTTACGCCCGGCACAGTGATATAGAAAAGCGTGGGAATTCGAGTGGAGATTGAAACAGTGCCCTCGTTTGACAGAGGTATAGCCTCAAAAAATAGCGCAGTATAGTGTCCGCCGGGCTCTACCTGAGAAGGTACGGAAACCGTAACCTCGACTTTCTGGCTCTGGGCCGCGGCAAGTTCCAAACTAAAGCTGTCTATGCTGAGCCAATTAGAGGCAGAATAGCTTTCATGCCCCGGTTCATAGAAAGCAAAATCGCCGTTTCGGTCTTTGGAGAAATCCATTACATACGCTCGCAGCATAATAGTCTCGCTGCCCAGATTCTGAACATTGACAGTCTTTGTCTCTTTCTCTCCGCTGCCTACTGTAAGCTCAACAGAGGTAGGCCAGACCTTTATCCCGCCTTGAGCCCTGACAGGGCTGGGAGTGAGACAGAGAATTACAGCCAGTAACAGTATTGATATGAAATAACTTCTCAAGCATTACCTCTTTTACTTGGACAAAAACTAAGGGCAGTAGTCCACGAGGAACTGCCCCTAGTTAAGCCCCATCCAGAGTCTTTAAATCATGGAGCACCCACTATTAGTGTATATGTGTGACTAGGGGCAGTGTAATAACCCTTAGGCTGGCTTGAAGGAACTACCAGCTCGTAGACCACATTTACATTGCACCCGCTGACGGCTGAGCCGTTTATTACCACATTCGATGGAGTGCCATTTGATCCAAACTCGGTATCAGACGTAACATAAGTTGGACCTTCAGGGCCATTGGAAGTGTAGGTGAAGTTTGACGAAGGTATGCTCTGATCGTAACCAGGGTCACCTACGTTAGTGCACTTAAAATCCTGAGTTTTGCTGACTCTGAGAGTCCAGACATCATTTGCATTAACCCCCAGAATCAACGTTTTCAGTGTTGTTGAACCTGGTGCCACATTTTCGAAGTCAATCTGATTGCCATTTACCGTTCCGCCCACTATGCTCAAGCTTCCACCGGATTCGACGTTGACCTTCGGAATTACCTGAGTTGTGTATTCCGTCGAAGCGCCTGCCAGTCCCGATAAACAAATACCCATCACCAGACCCAGAACAACCAGCGCCGCTAGAACTGCCTTTCGCATTGCACCTCCTCTAAGTATATTTTCCATCAAGTTAATCCATAACGATGCTCTTTGACCGTGTCACAGCATTATAAAGCAGGTTTGCTCACAATGCAAGAGGGTCGTCTAAAATTAAGCTAATTGGGTTGAAATGAAGCTAAAAAGGCAGGGCGTCCTTGCGGACGCCCTGCCCTGCATACTAGCCTTTACTCTACGTTCTAGCTGAGCCTCTGCTGCGTCCTGGCAATAACCTGGTCCTGCACCTCTTTATGCATATCCGTAAAGTAGGCGCTGAAACCGGCGATGCGAACTACCAGAGTTTGGTAGTTCTCAGGATGAGCCTGAGCATCCAGCAGTACCTTATTGTCAATCACGTTGCCCTGGACATGGTGTATGCCCAGGTCAACGAATGTCCTGAGATACGCCACGAACTTCGATTTGTTGTCACCCTCGAGAAACTCCGGCATCCACCTCTGATTGAACAGGTGATTGAAGGTCAATAATGGGTCAATCTTGGCAACAGACTTCAGTACCGCAGTCGGCCCTTTCTTATCGGTGCCCGGCAGCGGCGAGACTGTGCCATCGCTGAACACCTCGCGGTCCCTTCTGCCATCGGGTGTGGCACCTGTGAGTCCGCTGAACGAGAAGTAGCTGGCGCTGCCGCTGCCATCGCTCTGCACATTGTAGCCGTATATGGTCTTAAACTGATGCATTGTATTGCAGGTCCTGATATGGACTTCCCGGGCGAACAGGTCAACATAGTCGTCATCGTTGCCGAACTTGGGCGCATCGAGAAACATCTGGCGCAGGGCTTCATGCCCTTCCCAGTTATCCTTCAGAGCCTGCAGAAGCTCCGCCATGGTGACCTTCTTGTCCTCGAAGATGAGCTTCTTCATCGCCGCCAGCGCATTCACTACCGTGGTCTGGCCCACAGGCTGCATATTGGTCTTGTGCCAGACCCTGTAGTCCCTGACGTCCTTGGCATTCTCAATGCAGCCATCCAGCAAAGCGGAATTGAACGGCTGAGGCAGCCATATCTCCTCGTTGGCGTCCGTTATATTGCTGAAGATAACTATCTTCTCGGTGAAGAACTTCACCTGCTCCAGATATGCTTTGATTACATCCTCGATTGAGGTAAAGGTCAACGGGTCCTGAGTGGTAGGCCCTATCTGTTTCCCGTCGAAGAACTTGGAATCTTTTCCTCCGTTCAAAGCCAGTTCCAGGCACTTGGGCAGGGCGAAGCCTACACCGGCAATGCCGCGGTGCCCCATAGGCTTCCCGACCACAGCCCACCTCATACAACCCTCAACGCACCAGTTTCGGGCAGCCTCAGCCGAGAATCCCTTGCTCATCAACCAGGGCACCATGAACTCATCGTTGAAGATACCATAATGGCCTGCATCCTGCCTCATAATATCGGTGAACTTATAGAGGAACTCATCCGGTGTATTCTTGTGAAGCCTCACTACCATCATCGGCTCCACCAGCTTCAGGGACTTAACGCTATCCATGATAATGTAGGTCAGTTCGTTGGTAGCATCGCGGCCATATTTGTCCTGGCCACCGATTGTTACATAGCGAGGAGTAGTATGAGCGCCGCTGCCCATAATAGGCGCATTGAAGTCCGCCAGCTCGGTGAACTTGAGCCAGATGTACTCCAACAATTCCTGAGCTTCCGCCGGGCTTATCTTCCCGGCTTCTTTATCTTTTTTATATAAGGGATACCAGAGCTGGTCGATCCTGTCGCCTATGCCGCTGGTCTGGATGTCCATCACCCTCACCAGCAGGAACATGAGGAACCAGGCCTGTAGAACCTCATGGAAATTCCGAGGCGGGTTCTCCGGCACCCAGGAACAGCTCTCTGCAATCTGCTCCAGCTCCGCCTTTCTCTTCTTATCCGTCTCTGCGGCTGCCTGAGACTTGGCCAGTTCAGCATATCTGTGCGCCCATCTGATTGCAGCCTCGATGCTTATAATTACCGCTTCAAGGAAAGCCTTCTTCTTCAGGAAATCGCGAGGGTCATCGCGGATTAGCATCCTATCTTGCTTTATTTGTTCCAGCTTATCCTGGGCTTCCTTCATTATGCCTTTCAGCCCTACCTTAAATACTTTCTCGTAATTGGGCACCTGGCCGGAATGAGCGCCATGCACCCAGACAAACACTCCCTGATTCATATAAGACCAGTAAGGCTTTTCCGCCTCAGCAAGGGACTGCCGCTCGGCACCCTGGACCGACTTATTGAACCAGTATTTATTTATCTCGTGCATCTCCGCACGCTCTTCGTCGGTTAACATATCCTTGTAGCCCATCTCGATGGCTTTGTCCACCCAGCGGGAGTACAGCTCCGGATAGCTTATAACATGGTCGGGAGACTTTGAGGAATTGCCGGCAAAACGGTCATAGTCATTTAAGTAGATAGTCATGTTTTCCAGGTACTTGGCCATCGCCCTGGCCCTGCGGATAGCGATAGGCTCGCCTTCGTTCTCTTTGTATGCCTGAGTCACGTAGCGGGCTCGCTCGACATCGAGCTTCAACGAAGGCCTGATGTTACTTATCTTACCGAGTTTTTCCTGCTCTTCGACGCGACCTGTACGCTGTCCCATCATCGTCCTGTAGCGTACCTGGTCGGCTATTATCTGAGTCAGCCTCTTTTCCTCTATGACCGCCATGGCAAAAGCCTCCTTTTTGTTTGCTTTCCGTTTTCGATGCTTAGATTCTAAGAGTCGTTACTATCGGTGTATGTGACTTTTGTCTCATTCTCATGTGGTGTCGAGATGGCGTACCGCACTCCAAAAGCCATATTAACCCACTTTGGATTATACCACAGAGACAAGCTTCGGACAAGCTCGCACAGGTTCGTTGAACTTCGTCTCTGCTCACTTGACCAAACGATAAAAAGCTATTAAACTAATCCCTGTTGTTTCAAATTCAACGTTCAAGGGGGTAGAATAAAAAGTGGCCGAGATTAACATGACAGGGATTGATATTTACGACCCTTACCAGCATCCGGAGGAATGGACTCCCGAGATGTACAAGAAACTGGAGCAGGCCAGGGACATCGTCGAGGAGTGGTGGCTGCCCAACCGCAGGCAACTGGACCGCCTGGGCGGCGTCATGGCGATGACCGAGATGTCTGACGTCTATTACGGCATGCACAAGCAAATAATAAAAGACGGCTTCTACGGCAGCGTGATACCCAAGGAATATGGCGGCCCCGGATGGAACTCCATGCAGTGCGGGCTCCTCTCCGCTGAGATTACCAAGATAGCTTACACTCCCAGGATGGATGACGCCTTCTTTAACGGTGAGCCTGCAGTTCGAATGTTGCTCAAATGGACTCCGGACGAGAAGACCAAGCGTGAATATCTTAAAAGAATTCTGGATGGTGGATTCTGCACCCTGTGGGCGACCGACCCCGAGTCAGGCGTCGACATGGGCGCTATGCGCGGCACCGCAGTAAAGAAAGGCGACTACTACATCCTCAACGGACCCAAGTGGTGGATGGCGATGTGCAGCCCGGGTCCCGTGGGACTACAGTGGCACCTGGTGCTGCTGAAAACAGACACCACCAAGCGCACCAGCGGCCTTACCATGTTCATAGTAAACGACGACGAGCCTGGCATCATCCGCGGACGTGAGGGCGACCTCATGGGAGCGCGATGGGGCTGCGCCCGCTACGAACTCCTCTTGAAGGACTTAAAAGTGCACAAGAACCGCCTGGCAGCCCCCGAGGGCAAAGGCCTGTTCTCCCTGGTCGATGCCATGAACAAGCACATGGGCAATCAGGCATTCCAGGCAGTAGGCACCCAGGAAGCTGCCATAAAGATAGTGACAGAGTACGTTTCCTCCACCATTAGATGGGACCACCCCCTTATCGAGTACCAGGGAGTCCACTTCCCCATAGCCGACATGTGGGTCAATGCCGAGGCATCCCGCGCCATTACTGCCAAGGCCAGCAAGCTCTGGGACGAGGGCGACGTGAATGCGATGCACGGCAAATGGGCTATCCTCGCCTTCCGCATGGCTGCCCCGGCAGCGCTCGATGCCTGCCTCAAGGGACTCGAACTGATGGGCGCCCGCGGCATCGAGAGAGAAGAAGGCTGGCCCATGGAGCTCATGTTCCGCGATTCCATGATTTTCCAGCTTTACCGAACCCCCAACATAGACAGAAAATTCCTAGCCTCCTACCTCGTGCGCAAGAGGCTGTAAAACAGTTCGACAGCATATTTTCATGTAGGGGCGGGTCTGAGACCCGCCCCTAATTCGTTGAGGCGAAACTTAAATGATGCTATAATGGGTTCGCAGCGCAGCTGGAAGCCAATAGCACGAAATGGAAGATAAACCAAAAAAACTGAATATCGAGGTCACTTCGAGATGCAATCTCAACTGTGACATGTGCATGAGGAAAGTCCTCATGGAAGAGGCAGGCGATATGAGCCTGCAAACCTACAAGGCCTTGCTGCCTGTCTTCCCCGAACTCGAATCCGTTAATGTCATCGGCATCGGCGAGCCTCTGCTCAATGAAAACATCATCGAGATGATTCGCCTGGGCAAGAAACATTTACCACCAAAGGGCACCTTCAGCATCACCACCAACGCCACTCTGATAGATGACAAGATGGCAAAGGATTTGGTTTCTTCAGGGCTCGACGACATCGTGATTTCCGTTGACGGCGCTACCCCTGCTACCTTCGACGACATCAGAAAAAAGGCGACTTTCAACGAAGTGATGAGTAATATCGAACGGTTGAACAAGGCTAAAAAAGAGCTTAAAAGCAAGCTGCCGCGACTCGGATTCGAATTCGTTGCCATGAGGAAGAATATAGCCGAACTACCGCCGCTTGTTGACCTGGCAGCCAGATACGGCGTTAGCTTCATCATCGTCACCAACCTGCTGCCCCATACGGAGGATATGACCCGGGAAGCGCTCTATGACTTCAACTCGGATAAGGCTATCGGGCTGTTCGATGAAGCCATGGCCGAGGCAAAACGCCGCAATCTGGACATGGCATTTGAGAACATCGACGTAGAGAACTATGCCAGCGCCCTGTTCGGTGTGCCTCCGTTGAAGGACAGGCTACGCAATCCCAAGCTAATGCGGAAGTGGGATGAGCGATTGGAGAAGAAGTACCAGTTGCTGGACGATATAGTGGCCAAAGCCCGAGAGCAGAATGTGGTGATGAACTTCAAGAACCTGATGCAAAGGGATGGCACGAATCCCGAACAAACAGCAGCCGTATTCGCCAAGGCCAGCGCCAGGGCAAAGAAACAGCGCATAACCCTGGACCTGCCGCCGCTTACCCCCAAGGCTGAAAGGGAATGCGGTTTCATGAAAAACAGGATTGTCTTTATAAGCTGGGACGGCTACGTCAGGCCCTGCAATAACCTCTACCACTCGTACATATGCTATGTAAATGGCAGAAAGAAGAGCATCACCAGCGTCAGCTTCGGCAATGTAAACAAGCAGAGCTTCCGGGATATCTGGAATTCGAGGGAATATCGCAGCTTCCGCCGCAATGTGGATAAGTTCGACTTCGCCCCCTGCGGGGACTGCCCTCACGCCGATGCCTGCTTCGCCCTGCTTGCCCCCGTGTTCCGCAAAGACTGCTACGAATACACCCAACCCTGTGGCGACTGTCCCTGGGCCCGGGGCATATTAAAATGCATGTAAACTAGTTTACATGCATTTTAATAGTTTCTCGTATTCTATTATTTACGGTACTATGCCCTACTTGCGCTTCGTCCCTGAGGGATAGAGGACGTTGGGACGGTCGCCTCTGACCACCTTGAGTATATACGCCGTCTTATTTCTATCGGGCGGTATTTCGAACTTGTAATCCGCCAGCTTCCACACGGCACGCTTGTTACACTTGGGGCAGAGAGGCATCAGCTCTCCCCTGAACTTGTAAACCTTGCTCTCCTTAGCAGCAGGCTTACATTTGGAATCAACAACATGCTTGACAAACTTGTAATCGCCATCTATCGGCGCTCTGATTGCAGTTCTGACCTCGGTGCCAAGCGGTATATCTATCATCTTGCGCTGTTGCATCATTTGCCCCCTTTAAGATTTGACTGAATCGTGGTAGGATTTTGGTCAAATAATAACATATCACACAGTCGTTGTCGATAGGAAAAGGATTGCATTCGGGGAAAGCCCGCCAGGTGAGGCGATTTGAAAAAGGTATACCGGGGAAAAACCCAGGGTAAAAAGCAAACCGGACAGAGAAAACGCAGCCAAAGCGATGTAGGGAGAGCGAAGAATGACCTCAAACGCTTCGCTATCAGCATCGCCGGACTGATACCCGGCATAGGCACTCTTCTGGATATAGATAATGTATACCGTGACGGGAAGAAGTTGCTGTCCTCAGGTCCCAGAGCTTTAATGTCTGTTATAGGAATACGCATCAAGCGCACCAGACGCCGCACTTCAAGAAAGTGAGGTTTTAATACATTAAACTCCGCCACTTCTCCCCCGCAATCAATTGAACCACCCTCCTCAATATGCTAGAATACTTAAGGTTTTCAATCGTACCAGCATGCTTTTTCAAACTCCCGTCTTGCGAAAGGAGCTTAAGTAGATGGAGTTCGGTTTCACCGAGAAAGAGAATAATCTGAGAAAAGAACTCAGGGAGTTCGTGGCCAGAGAGCTGCCCCCGGGGTGGATGGGAGATGGAGGGGTTAACGAGGAATACGGCACCGATGCGGGCTGGGAGTCAGCCAAGAAGATGGCTAAGAAGCTCGCCGCCAAGAAGTGGCTCACCATCGCCTGGCCCGCGGAGTACGGCGGCCTCGGCGCCTCACACATGGAACATGTCATCTACAGAGAAGAGATGGCTTATTACATGGTGCCGGGCGTAGACATGGGGGTGGGCGGCGTCAACTGGATTGGCCCCGCGCTCATGATGTTCGGCAGTGAGGAGCAAAAAAAGAGGCACCTGCCCAAAATCGCATCCGGAGACACTTTCTGGTGCACCGCCTACAGCGAGCCTGAGGTCGGCTCCGACATGGCTGCCATGAAGTGTCGCGCCGTAAGAAAAGGCGATGAATATATCATCAACGGCCAGAAGGTATGGATTAGCGCCGGTCACCGCGCCGACTGGTGCTGGATGGGGGTAAGAACCGACCCCGATGCGCCCAAGCATAGAGGGATAACCTTAATCCTCGTGGATATGAAAACTCGTGGCGTAACCGTCAAACCGCTGCTCAACATGGCTGACTCATACGCCAACTCCGAGGTCTTCCTCGATGATGTACATGTCCCTGTGGAAAACCGTATAGGAGAGGAAAACCAGGGCTGGCGCTATATCATGACAGCGCTCGATTTCGAGCGAACGGCCGGCATCGACCTCACCGCCAGAGCGCATCGCATGGCCGACGAACTGGTGAAATATTGCCAGCAGACGAAACGAAACGGCAAGCCATTGAGCGAAGATTCCATAATACGCAATAAACTTGCTGAACTACTTATTGAGTGCGAAATAGGAAGACTGATGTGCTATCGCATCGCCTGGATGGTGGACCGTAATCAGGTCCCGAACTACGAGGCATCCACAGCCAAGACCCTAGGCGCAGAACTGGGACAGAAAATCAGCAACTTCGGGCTTGGTATTATGGGACTCTATGGTCAGTTGGAACATGGCCCGGTGGCACCGATAAAAGGGCTGTTACACGAAGCCTACCTTTATACCCGTGGCGACACCATTGCCGGCGGCACCTCAGAGATAAATCGAAACGTTATCGCTATGAGAGGTCTAGGTTTGCCCAGATAATAATAGCAAGGCCTCGGCAAAGAGAATTAGGGGCGTTCAATTGAACGCCCCTACTGATTTTTCGATCGATATCCTATTTTAATTCTTGCAGGTACGGCAAAAAGCCTGGTAGAATATCGCAACCGGGCAAATACAAAATTCTGAGGTTGAGGAGATGTCAAACACGAAAAGCAAGATTGTGCAAGTGGCAGCCGTACAGATAGAGTCCAAAAACGGACTTGTCGAGGCCAACCTAGAGCATGCAAAGCCTTTGATTGAACAAGCTGCGAAAGGTGGTGCCCAGCTCATTCTGCTTCCCGAGTTCATGCCTACTGGATATATCTTCACAACTGCGATATGGGACGGAGCGGAACCAAAACACGGACCTACTGTCCAGTGGCTTAGGGAAAACTCGAAAAGATTAGGCGTATGGTTAGGAACAAGCTTTCTTGAAGCCGATGGGGAAGACTTCTTTAATACCTTTGTCCTGGCAACTCCTGAAGGAAAGGAGGCTGGCCGAGTAAGGAAGCAAACACCAGCTGCTTATGAGGCCTTCTTTACCAGAGGCGGTCATGGCTCACATGTAATGGACACCGAATTGGGTAGGATAGGAGTAGGCATCTGCTACGAGAACCAACTATCCTATATCCCGCGGACCATGTACGAGATCTCTGTAGATTTAATGCTGATGCCCCACTCATATCCGGCGGTAGCGCAGATGGCCATGTCGCTAGGGGACTTAGCTCTCCGCTATGCACGTCTGCTGGGTATTCCGGCAGTTG
>DATKWL010000007.1:0-3965 GCA_035529555.1 Dehalococcoidia bacterium
ACCTCTTTCGGCGGGAGAAGAGGAATTTCAACTACTACTCGAGCCATCAATTCTTCCCCTGCTTAATCTGAAGTTCGGCGAAGCCTATTATCCTAAGAGAAAACCACTCATCAATAATAGGGTAAATTACCCATATCATACCCTTGGCTTTCTCTTCATCGGGTATTCTTAATACTCTCATTTCTCCCCCCTGTAACGGATTTTCCGTTACATACCTTTCCTGGTATAAATGAACTTTGGTGCATCAATAAACACGATTCTGGAGCTGGGTAATCGCCCAAGGCGGTTAGCTATGCGGAATGGCAATTCATCCTGGGGGGTATTGGTAGTAACCACCAGGGGAAGCCCCTGCACAAGCCTGTAGTCGATTATGATGTCCATCTTCTCCTGAACCCAGGGGGTTCTGTTCTCCGTGCCAAGGTCATCCAGCACCAGCAGGGGTACATTTAGGAATCGGTCAAAGCGGGCCTCGTAGGACCTATCCCCCTCTTCCCGGAAACCTCTCCGGAGTTCCTCAAAGAGTAGTGGCACATAGGCATACTTCGCCGGCTTCCCACTCTCGAGCCAGCGCCGGCTGATAGCGATTGCCAAGTGAGTCTTCCCGCGCATAGTGCCGGCCATCAAAGTAAGCCAGGTAACATCGCCGCCTTCAGCGAGTTGGAGGGCCAGGTCATAAGCTTCCTGCAGCTCTGGAGTGACCTTGAAGTTCCCAAAGGTCATATGGGTTGTCCCCACCGGCAACTCACAGTATCTCAGAAGGCGCTGTATACGCTCCCTCTCTATCTGCTCTTTCACGCACTGGCAGGGCACAATAGCTGAGTGGTCACACTTTCCATCTTCCTTCAGGGGATGGACAAAGTGAGCGTCGCGGCATATTAAGCAGGTAAACTGCTCACCCCCACCTGGTTCATCGCTCAAGGCTCTGCCGGTATCTTTCGGCCGAAGGTTCTTCATCACCTTGCCGATGTGCCTCATCCCGGGTGTCTTTTCGTTGTTTTCGTGCTCCATGTGTTTTCCTCCCTTCCTGTTGCCAGGTATCCAGTATTTTTTCTACATAAGCCCACTTCCTGACATTATTTGTCACGGCCTCGGCGAAAGCCTCCTTGATCCAATCAATGGGACCGTGATAATTTTCAGCAAAATCCTTGAACTTTTCGGCCAAAAGTGGCGTCAATATGCCAAAATTTTCTTCATGCAATTTCGCTATTTCGGCTAAAACAGCTTCAGGTGTAACGGGTTTTCCGTTACGTGTAACGGAATGTAACGATGTTACCTCTACATCTACCTCTGTATCTATATATATATCTTTAACAGTAGTAGGGGTGGGGCGCAGCGGATTTTCCGTTACACCCGCTTTCCTCTGCCGGTGGAGTCTTACCCTTTCCCTTACAGCTTCAGGTGTTTCCGAGGTTGTCTTGGCCTGACGAACTTTAAAGTTGGTGATGACAAGGGTATCATCGTTCCAATGCAGACTGCCTTGGTCGGTCATCTTCTCAACCATGGAGTCAAAAACCTTTCGGTCGGCTTTAGTTTTGATTCTGATGGTGTCGACGATCTGAGCTAGGGATAAAGGGGTTCCATGGCCCTTAACGATGGAACCGTCGGCAGCACATTTCTTAGCGAGGGTTACCAGTCTCCACCAAACACCCTGCTCGGCCAAGCTCAGGCTTAACATCTTGGGGTCGTCAATCCACTCGACCCACATCTTGAGCCAGGGCTGGAATTTAGCCATCTACAATCCTTTTGTAACGGATTTTCCGTTACAATTTTTATTCTTCCTTAATCAAGTTCAGCTAGGCCTCACGGCGGCAATTCGTTGGTAGCATTCACTGGGGAGTTCTGTTATCTCTTCCTGGGAATTAACATTAAGCTCTTTAAGGGCGTCGGACTTGTATAGGCGGAAATCATCCCAGAGGGCTTGAAATAGTCCCTTGAAATTTGTAATGGTGCTGGGGTCGCGGGCGGCGGACGCTCCGATTTTTTGGGCTTTATCCTCCGGTGGTGAAGAAATTGTCTCGCCGCTCTCCCCCGCCCCTCTCTCTTTCCTGCCGGCGGGCTCTCCAGATTTTTCACCACCTATAGAGGGGGATACTTCCCCTCCCCCCCTGGTATCATCGGTCTTGACTTCAACGACCTTATATTCGGCATCGATATATCTTTCGTCCATCACTTCAACATTTGGTGGCATCTCACCGGGATATTGCCTGTCGAGAGCCAGCCTCTCAGAACGGATACAGGCCATATTGAGATGAGTATTGCCCTTATCCTGACCCTTAATACTTGCGTTTTTCTCGATGCCACGGAGACCGAAAGCCTCCGCTGTGGTATCAAGGTCCTTAATATGCGTAAAGCCATAAATGCTACCGGGGTCAGCGGTATCGCCAAGGATTTTATCTATTTCGTCCTGGGTGGCTTTTCTCGGCGTCAGGTCAAGGTAAGAGTAGTTATGCTTCCTCTGCGCCAGCAAACGGGTAGCACCGATGCCGATTTGCATCGACCAATCGAGAATAGGCTCGCCTCGGCCATCGACGACAAGTTTCCTGTCTTTGTATCGCTTATACCCGATCAAATGTATATGCCTCATCAGCGGGTTAAGCTGATAGGTCTGGCAGGTAAGAATACATTTGGTCTTCTCGATCAGCGGCGCTTCCCCCCACAAAGTCTCCACAATCTCGGTGGCGATGGCCTTGGTTATAGCGCCGGTGCCTGCGTATTTTACTAGTGTCCTGGTCTTCTCGGGCCCGTATTTTTGCTCCATGTCTTTTCTCCTCCCTTTTGTTAGGTTAAATAGGTTGAACCCGGGTATATCATACGGCCCTAAACTGGCCGGCCTGGCTATTCGGCTGTGCTTGATGTCCTTGGAGCACTTGATAACATAGCTGTTTATCCCCCAGTAACCCCCCCAGGCCAGGGTTACGCCTGCTCCACAATCCCCACAGATACAGGTCTCCGCAATCTCCTTTCCTTTCTCGTAGTCAACCGGTATCACCGTGCCTCTTCTTACCTCCTGAACTACTCCTCATGGGGCATTTTCTCTTTGATAGTCTTGAGTTCGCTGCCTACATAGCCGATAATTCGAGGGATTGCTTCCATAGCACAGCTCTGACTAACCTTTACCCACCAGGCACACTCCTCTTTGAGACAGTCAGGATAGACAAGTGGCTCCTTGCCTCCCTCATTACCCCACGCAAAAGCTAATAGTGGACACTTCATTTACTCTTTTACCCCCTATCTTTCTTCGTAAAATACTTGCTGGGGCCGAAGCCTTTTGCACATCGGTCACTGAGGTTACTCTGCTTGCAAGTCATTTCACCTTTAGTGTGTCCACTAACCCCTCAAGGTAGGCGGTCTCGCGCTGACCACCCCAGCAAGCCTTATTCAGTTTTTAACCTCCTAGTCTTCTTTGTGGAATACTTGTCAACAATACCTCACTTCTGTTGTTGGCTTTCAGCTTCCTGTTCTAACTCCCACAAGCAATCATCGCATATCAATTGTGTCTTGTGCGGGTAAAGCCACTGTTCTTGCTCGTGGCATCTCATACATTCACCCTTACATACTGCTAATACCATTTTTAGTGGCATCTCAACAATTCCCTCCTTTTGTTGGTTTACTTAAAAGGATTCTCGGCATCCTGTAATTCTCTGCCATCTAATATTTCATCCAATCTTCGGTGGTCATCTTCATTCAGCCTATATTTATCTCCGCTACAAACAAGATAACGACTCATCAGAAAATGCTTTACATTTTGCTTGATTCTTTCCTGCTCCGTCATCTCAACAAAACTCCTTTATTGTTGATATTCCACCAATTTAGCATCGCCTGGTAGGTAAAGTGGATGCCGGGGATTGCCGCTTTTGGTCTGACCAAAACACATGGGCGATTTCAGGTACTCTTTTGTGACGTGCTCAGCTACGGCTTTACCGTTGGGCATGTGCTTGATTAGATCACCCCAACACACCACTGTT
>DATKWL010000008.1:0-3269 GCA_035529555.1 Dehalococcoidia bacterium
TTTTTTAAGTGCTCTGCAAAATGTAACAAGTAAGGGTTCTATGAGATTATTACGGACAAAACAGCGGATTCCCTTTATTATGTGAGTAGGGTTATATATTGGGCATCTTCTATGAGTTACTTTAAAAGCCCTTGTTTCTCAAAGTAGCTGATGATTTGTGGGTTATCTCTGGGGTCTTTTTCCGTACAATTATAGGACGAAGGGTAACCGAACTCTATCAACAATTTGTTGCCGAACACACCTAGAGCATCCAGAATCACGACTCCAGCGTAAGAAGATGAAGAAACAAGGGACCAGAATTTCCCTCGATAGATTTCCTCTTCTCCTATCTTGATTACGAAATCCTTTGTGTACAGACCTCCAAGCTTTGCATCGGGAGGGATATATGAGTTCCACTTTTTCATTCCCTCCTCATTCAGCTCGATCTCATGAGTACCTCTGTGATATGCTTTTATGTGTTTCTCAGACAAGATCAACTCACCAGTGTCAACCAGGAAGATGCCAAATCCTCTCTCTTCGCCACCACCGCAAGCAGGTAAGAGAAAAGTAGATAAGACCAAAGAAATAACCAGCAGGAAGAAAACCTTCTTAACCATCGTGCACATTTTCACAGAATATGATTTACGCCTTCCCCAGAGATGTTCGACTCTAACTCCGTAATTCACTCAAACGTATGGGGATATCCCCCACTCGCGGCGAAGGGCGTTCTGCAGAACGCCCCTACAAGCCCATTTGTACGCTAGTCTTTGAATAGTCTTTCCTTTTTATTTTGAATATAACCTGTTGAGCACCCTGCATACCGCCAGAGTAATCCAGAGAATGGCGTCTTTGTCTTTATCTCGCAGAATCTTGAACTCGAAGTCGGGATTTTCTCCGGTGAACCCGAGCAGTGTGAGCGAGTCGAGGGCGGAGAAGGCAAGGCACAGGGTCAACGCGCAGTTGCTTCCGCCATGAGTCTTTAGAATTCATCATCGATTGCCACCATAATTACACCCTGGCAAAGATAATTGTTGTGGGCCCGCCTTGTTCTCTCCAACATTTAGGGCAATTCGTGACCCAGGTATAGAGTCTATTAGCTTTCTGTTTCTCCTGCTTTTCCACAAAAGCCATAAGCTCATCTATCTCTTTTTTCAGTCCCTTGAACGGGCCATGATAGTATTTGGAATAGAGTGTTGTCGGCTCCCATATTATCACATCAGGGTCGCCTGCGGGCATCTCTTCTATAGCAATCAGCATGTTTGCGGAGAATTTCCCAGTCTCATCGTCAAGCATCATATATGGTGGTTTAACTGTGTATCCTTTAGCTTTGATTTTATCCATGCCTTTCGTGATGGCTTTCCCTATGCCGAGTGGCATGTGCAAAAATAAAAGATGCTTCGTTTTGTAGAAAGCCCTTTTGTCCCAGCTATGTTTCTTGAGCTCCCAATCCTCTTTGTTTAGTTGCGGGCAGCCGCAACTCCTGTTCATTTACTCACCCCCATGCAAATATGAATTTGAGGTGAAAAAAGCGCCCCTCGCGGGGGCGACGTGGTATTGTAGAACGAGTGGCGGAGGGAATGGGATTCGAACCCATGAGGGAGGTTTCCCCCCCTAACCGCTTAGCAGGCGGCCGCACTAGACCACTATGCGATCCCTCCTGAGCAGGTCTATTTAAACACAAAATTACTTGTTTTTCAAATAACGACACCTTGATTTGCTGGGGAAATATCAGACTGGCGGTATAGGTGACGTTCTAATAAATGACTTTTTCCTCAATAAACCGGTCTATCTCGGTTGAGGACATACCCAGAAGCTCTCCAAATATATACTGATTGTGCTCTCCCAGCAATGGTCCAGGGCGATAAACCTGAGCTGGAGTAACTGATAGCTTCCAGGGTGGCGCTGTTACAGTCTGCTTCCCGATAATGGGATGATTTACCTCGACCCAGGCACTGCGCTCTTCGAGATGGGGATCGGTGCATAGCTCCATACTGCTGAAGGACGGCACAGCAGCTATCCCAGATTTCTGCAGCTTTTCCATTACTTCGTAATCGGTATGATTCACTGTCCATTCCTCAATAAGGCGGTCGAGTTCGTCCTGATTCTGCCAGCGGGTGTAGATATCACCGAACCTTTCTTCTTTAGCCCACTCAGGATTGCCCAGAGCCGCGCAAAAGTCGTCCCACTCCTCGTCGCTGGCAATAACGATACTCACCCATTTATCCTCACCTTTGCAGCGGTAACAATTGTGGGGAGCCATAAAGCCGTTAACGTTTCCATTACGGGACTGCACCCTGCCGTTCACAGTGTAGTCCAGAATAACATCGCCCATGAGAGCTGTAATTGCATCTGAAGATGAGAGGTCAATATGTTGTCCTCTACCTGTCAGTGACCTGTAATTCAAAGCAGCCAAAATGCCTAAGGCTGCCGTGGTAGCGCTCATGAGGTCGATTTCACCCATGAAACCGGCAGGCAAATCATCTGCGTAGCCGGTGATATTGGAGAGCCCGCTGACAGCGGCGAAGTTGGGGGCGTAGCCTCCATAATTTCGCTCGGGACCAGTGCTCCCTCGTAGCGAGGAGGAAAGATAGATGATATCGGGCTTTACCTTCTTCAGTTCCTCGTAGCTAAGGCCGAGCCGTTCCATCACGCCGGGGCGCATGTTCTGAGTCACCACATCGCAGACGCTCGCTAGTTTTTTTGCCAGCTCTATACCCTTGGGTTGACTGAGTTCGATGGTCACGCTCAGTTTATTGGTATTTATGTCGTTGAAAATAGGGGAGCGGTCCAGACCTTCGAATACGGCACTGGTGGACATAGAGAATCGGCGGGTGTGGTCTGGTTTTCTGGAACTCTCAATCTTGATTACTTCAGCGCCCAAATAAGTCAGCAGAGTGGAGGTATAAGCTCCTGCCCAGGCCAACGAAAAATCGGCAACTCTGATTCCCTCCAGTGCGCCTGTATACATCGTTAGATAATCCCTGCTTTTGCCATTTGAACTATGTCCTCCTGCGTATAACCCAGCCGCTTGATGTAGACTTCCTCGTTGTGTTCGCCGAGCATCGGGGCTGGTCGTTCTATTTTGACCGGCGTCTCAGAAAAGATGAGTGGGGACGTGGGATATTTGAACCTGCCTGCCTCGGGATGGCTAATCTCTGAGAAAAAGCCGCGCGCTTTTGACTGTTTCGAATTGACTATATCGGCTGTCGTTGTAACGGGGGTGACAGTACAGCCCAGTTGTTGGGCGGGGTGATATACCTCCTCTTTTATCCGGGTGCTTGTCCAGTTCT
>DATKWL010000009.1:0-4063 GCA_035529555.1 Dehalococcoidia bacterium
CTGTACGGAGCCATGGTCATGATGATGACAACATGTTTTCCCGGTGGAGCCAGGCTGGGGTCCATATAGGTGGGGACTGCAATACCGAAGCATGGCACAGCGATTTCGCCCTGTAGCAAGAGCTCCCAATCCTTCGTGTTGTCATAGGTTTCACACACTATGGTTTCTGGGGCATCAAAGCCTGCTTCTCTGGGGTCAATATCAACACCCAGATAGACATAGAAAGAGGACAGACTGATTTCGAGCCCGTTCAATGTGGCGACAAAGTCAGCGGGCAGGTTTTCTTCGCCCACCAGGTCGAAGAATGTAGCCCTCGCTGCGATGTTAGACACGACCTGTCTCGCTTTAACCCGCTTACCTTTTCTGGTCTCAATGCCAGTAGCTTTACCGTTTTCCAGGATAATTTTGTCAACGAAGGTTCTGTACTCAATCTCCCCACCATACCTTTTCAATACGCGAACCAGGGCGTCAGGAACCGCCTGAACACCTCCCATGGGGTAGAAATAGCCACGGATAGTTTCAGAGACCATCAAGCTGGCGAAATCTATCACCGAGTTCTTCCACATGGGGTTCCACAGATGCCAGTTGGCATTCACCAGCGCCTTCAACCTCTTCTCTTTGACATGCTCATCAACCAGCTCTTGATATGATTTCCTCTGATACTTCTTCAGCAGCGGCGATAGAGCTGGCAACTTCTTTATATCTTCGTATATGGAGTTTATTGTGTTAAACAACTTTGTTATCCCATTCGCTTCCCCAGGGAACATCTCCTTGAGTTTATTAGGGTAATCATCCACGTCCCGAGTGCTATCATAGGTGAAATCGGGGAAGATAAAGCGCTGAAACTGCTCCTTGAACTCGAGTTCGCCCTCCATATCCAACGCTGCTATGACCTTCTGGAAAGCCCCGCTCTCTTTTCCGCCTGTCAAATGGAGAACACCTGCATCGAACTTGAACCCCTTTCTGGAAAAGGAGGTGCAGCAACCGCCCGGCACGAAGTGCTGCTCGAAGACTTTCACCTTCTTTCCCTTTTTGGCTAGATAAGCTGCGCAGGTCAGGCCACCTATCCCCGCCCCAATCACCACCACATCGTATTCTTCATCGAAGCGTTTGGTGTCTTTTACCACTTTAGCACCTTTCTAACTGGTTTGGTTTTGGGAAAGCAACATCTAAACTTTGAAATATTACATCTAGTAAACCTTCACAATCGAACGCATTATAACAGATTAGACAATTTCATCTGTGGTTATATTATTATAAAGCGAATAACAGAGTTGGATAAGGCTACACGGGTATTTGTTGGAGCTGGCTTTTTCCTTTATAATTGCCGCAGACACTTCCGTAAGAATAATCTACATAAAAGTGGTTCCTTCAGGCTATCCCTTGTTCTACAAGAAAGATAAGAAATAGCAGGGGAGAAAAGTCAGATTAAGAAGGTAGCTTTCGCCACCATATTGGCTTTAATACCTATTATTGTATTGGCTTCGCTATTGGGGATATCTCCGGTATTGAGCGACAGCCCGACACCCACCCCCACTTCTACAATAAGCCCAATACCTTCCTCGAATAATCCATGTCCGGATTGCCTTTATTTTGCTTTGGCGGTCTACGCGAACAGCGAGTGTTGCTGCACCATTAAATTAAACGGTGAAGTAATACTTGTGCCCTGGGCTAATGTCTACGAGAAAAACGAGCATGTAATGCTTGAGGCAATAGCAGATGAATGCTGTGAGTTTGTTGATTGGACACTAAATGGAGGCGTGATTAATGACAGCACTATAATCCTGAACATGATTGACAACTTCACCACTTTTGTAACATGTTCCACCATCACCTGTGAGCCAACACCAACACCTGAGCTCACTCCTACACCCACGCCGGAGCCCACGCCCAGTCTAACCCCGACCCCTGAGCCTACTGCAGAGCCCGCCAGCTATACATTGACAATAACGGCTAATGGAAATGGATATACCAGTCCGATGATAGGCACTTATGTTTATGATACTGTGACAGTTGTTGAAATCGCTGCTACACCCAATATCGGCTGGGCTTTCATTGGCTGGTCAGGAAATGTTACTGACACAATTGCTGATTCTATCACAGTGGTAGTAGATTCCAATAAAGTAGTAACGGCTAATTTCTTTGCGGCATCGCCTCCAACTCCGGAGGCTACACCTGCACCGACGCCCACTATAACACCCTCGCCTGTACCAACACCAAAACCAACACCTACACAGCCACCAGTGATGGTATCACTTAGAGTAGCAGGCGGTAGCGGGTCGATAGGAGTGGGCGATAATCAGCAATTTACAGCATTAGCCAAATATTCCGATGGAAGAACTATCGATGTCACCGGCAATGTGGCATGGCGGAGCTCCAACACAGAGGTGGTCACTATAGATTCTTCCGGTTTAGCTAGAGGCGTCGGCGGAGGTAAAACTGAAATAACTGCCAGTAAATACGGAATAACCAGCAAATTCACCCTAACCGTAGTACCCGCGCCGGCATTAACACCAACGCCAAAGCCAACACCTACACCAACACCTACACCAACATCCACACCCGCACCCATAACTGAGGTAGTTGCATTACCCTGGTCTCTAATAGGCGGATTATGTGCTTTTGTATTAGCTGCAGGGTTATCATCCTTCTTCCTGATACGCAGACGAAGGGGAAAAGGCGTCAAAGAAGGCTCTAACTTTGTCATGATTCGCAGTCCCTCAGCCTCTGATGCAGGAGCAGGCGGAGAGATGTGGTATATATTATCCGAAGGATACGTGATTAAGGTACTCACACGTCAGGATTACGGTACAGAGTCGGAACTACTGAAATAATCCCCTTTCGATCCCACAAATATAGAAGTAAATCTGTAGGCTCTTTGAGTGGTTTACCTTCTGAGAGAAGTGAACCCCGCCAATCCTAGATTTTCTGGCCGATGAGGAAGCCTGAGGCCATGGCTTCCATGAGTTTCCCCGGCTCAACCCCATCGCCGACAAGATAAAGCTCGGGCACTTGACCTTCAAGCTTCCTGGCTGGCTCCGTATTCGGTGTTATGCCCACCTTGACCAACGTGTCCGCTTCAAAGAACTCTGTTGCGCCCGAGTGACTTATATCCGCTCCTTTATCAGTTATCCGTGTTACCCTGGCTTCCCTGAGCATCTCCGTGCCCGCTTTCTTCAGCTTGCTGAGGAACACCCATCTGTGGGTAATCTCGATGTCAGCGCCCAGCCGTTTGCCCTCCTCGACTACGGTAACCCTCTTACCTCTGTCCACCAGGGTCTCAGCAAGCTCAATGCCCGCAAAATTGCCACCCACCACAATGACGCGCTTACCGAAGGGGAACCCAAACTTGAGCAGCCACCTCAATACCGACGGTTCATAAAAGTACTTTACAAACAGGGCAGCCGGATATGAAACAAACCTTCTGAAAAAGCCACCTCTTTTGACAAGATGTCCGCTGAATATCGACTGCACGTCACTCCGGTCGAGGACAATCTTGCTATCGCCTCCCGGAACATTCAGTGGGGCAGGAGCACCGCCCAGCGCCAGCACTACTACATCCGGTTTCATTTTTCTGACCAGGTCTGGCGTAACGCGGGCATTGAGTTTGACTGCGATGGGCAGTTTCTTAATCTCCCTCTTCATATATTCAAGCACCGGTTTGATTCGCCTGTTGGTAATGGAGGCAAGAAGCATGGCTCCGCCCAGCCTGGGACTCTGGTCATACAGAGTTACGTTGTGCCCTCTCAGAGAAGCTATGCGGGCTGCTTCCATGCCTGCAGGGCCGCCGCCCACAACAAGCACACGCTTGCTCTTTGCAGCAGGCTTCTCGTGGGGATAGTCTGCCTCCCTCCCCATCCTGGCATTCACGCTGCAGTAAACGGGTGGGCTGTCAACCGCCGAGATACACCGGCAACAGTTGATACAGGGCCTGATATCCTGAAACCTTCCTTCTCTTGCCTTGTTCGGCATCTCGGGGTCAGCAACTATGGCACGAGCCATATAGACCATATCTGCCTTGCCCTCAGCGATAACTCGTTCTGCCACCATAGGGTCTTGTATT
>DATKWL010000010.1:0-3903 GCA_035529555.1 Dehalococcoidia bacterium
CAGTGGCGATAGCATTAGCTGCATCATTGAGTCCGTTGGAGAAATCGAACACTACTGCCAGTACCATGACAACAATGAGCGCAACGGGCACATCAGCCATGATTAGAGAGGACTCTCCTTGTCGTAGAACTCAACATTGACGGACCTAGAGGATAAAACCGAGATCAGGACTGGTATAGAAGAGCTACGCATTCTTGAGCACAACAGCCTCAAGAACATTGGCTACATCCTCGCCTCTATCGGCGGCGTTTTCCAGATGCTGGTAAATCTCGCGCCATTTGATGACCTCGTAAGGAGGCATGCCGTCAAATAACTCGACGAGGGCGAAGCGCATTATTGCATCAGCTTCGTTCTCTAGGCGGTTTATCTCTATGCAATGCTCCAGTATCTGCTTGTTTTTTGACCTATGACGAAGACATGGCACAGCTTTCACCAATTCCTCCGTCATTGACACAAGGATCGCTGCCTGTTCTCGAGCGCGGTTTGTTGGCTTGTCAATTCCATAAATAAGCATGGCGTTGGCGGCATCCTCAATGAAATCCATGACATCATCCAGTCTGCCGCAGAGAAGCGTGATGTCTTCGCGGTCCAGGGGAGTCAGAAAGCTGCGGTGCAATTGTTCTATGATTTGGTGAGTGATAAAATCGCCACGATGTTCAAGCTCGACTACTCTTGCCACCTTTTGTGGTACATTAGTGTAGTCTTCAAAAAGATTGGCCAGTTCCTTAGCAGCCGCTGCAACATTGGCCACGCTCTTTTCAAAAAGGTCGAAAAATTTGGGTTCCCTCGGCAGTATGGAGAATCTAACCAAAATTCACCTCTTGGGTAGAATTATGATATCTTTTCAGGGATCGCTGAGAGGGGATGAAATAGAGTTGGGGAAAATATAATGGAAGCAGTGGAGCCTGCTGAAGAGCTAGTTTTTTAAATGCTTTGGGCAAGATATAACCTCTGCCTCAATGCCAATGGGGTTTGCTACAGATAAGATACCAAAACAACTAATAGATTGTCAACGTCTTGACAGGTATGTTACAAATATGTAACTCACTAACCCATTGAAAATGTCGCGCCATCTTCGGTTTTGATAACATCTATACGCACCGGGAAGGCATCTTTCAGTTCTTCTATGTGAGTGATGACCAGTATCTTCTCGAAATCGTCCTGAATCGAATTTATGGCCTCCACCAGTTTCTCCCTGCCTGTGCTATCCTGTGTGCCAAAGCCTTCGTCGATTATAAGTGTGGGCAGAGGCGCCCCCGCCCTTCTCGCCAACAGCCTGGACAAGGATACACGCAGCGCAAAATTAACTCTAAAGGATTCGCCCCCGCTGAACATCTCGTAATCGCGCGTACCCAAGTCATCCGCTATCTTTATGTCAAGTGTCTCAATAGTGTCGCCCTTTTTGGTATCACGCTGGCTTTCGATTTTCAGACTCATTCGGTTATCGGTCATTCTGCCCAGTAAACGATTAGCTTCATCTTCTATTTCCGGCAGAGCCTTTTCTATTATCAGTGCCTGAGCGCCTTTCTTCCCGAAGGCTAAGGCCAGTTCTTCGTAAATGCTCTTTTCCTCTGCCACCCTGTGTAATTCTTTAGTCTTGTCCTGTCTTTCTTTTTCCCAAATGATACAACGCTGCAGACTTTCCCGCAGTTTGCCCAGATTCTCTCTCAGTCTGCGCTCTCTATCCCTTAACTCGCGATGCTCTTTCTCTGCGTTTCCTAACCCCTTTTCGAGTTTAGGCAGCGATTCCAGCTCGACCATGATACTATTCTTCTTCTCAGCGTCGCCCTGAAGTGCTTTGGCAAGGTCTTCCCTAGCCTTTTGCACCTTTTCTAAAGCATCTTTTTCTGTAGGAAGCGACTTCTCCGCCTCGTTTCTTTCCCTTTCCATAACCTCAGCCTGTCGCTCACAGCGAGTTCTTTCTGTGGTAAGCGATGTCTCTAGCTTGTTCAACTCCACTTTCAAGTCCCTTAATTCACCATCTTTTTGATTGCTCTCATTAAGATTTGTCCTGTAGGTATCGCCTTTTCTCTTTCCCTCCTCTGCATAATTAGCCATGATTCGTTTTCGCCCCTCATCGCCCAACTCGGCTCCACACAGAGGGCATTCTGCTTCCCCTTTAGAGAGCATGTCGAGCTTTTCTTTGAGCTCTTCCATCTCTTTTTTTAACTGGATGTTATGAGAACGAAGCACTTGGATTCTATTGGAGAGTTCCACGAAGCGTTCCCTCTTATTGCTCAGGTCTTTTTCCTGAGTTCCTAACGCCTCCAATCTGGCCTTGATTTGGGCATAGCTCTCCTGGTAGTCTGTCAGTACCTTCTCATATCTCGCAATCCGGGAGCGATGCCCCTCAGCGACAGTATTAAGATGCTGTATCTGTTTATCTGTCTGCTCGATTCGTTTGCTGATTTCCTTGCATTGCTCCTCTTTGAACTTAAGAGCATCTTTTGACTTGCGTAGTTCGGCAAGCTCAGATTCTCTCTTGTCTAAGTCACTTGCAAGCGTAGAGATAGCTGCCTGCACTCCCTGCAGTTCAGTCTCATAGTTCGGCTTCTGGCTTAATTCCTGTTCAATCCTCATTAGCTCGCTGGTCAATCCCTGATAACTGATTTCTCTTTCCTTGCTGTAGTTCTTGGCCAGCCTCTCGATTTCATCGTACAGAGAAAGTCCGAGTATGTTCGCAAGCACCTCTTTTCTTTCAGCAGGCTTGCTAGTACTGAATTTATCAGCCTGTCCCTGTAGAAGAAAAGCACTATGGATGAAGGTGTCATAATCCATGCGTAATACGTCAACAATCTTTTGCTCGGTCTCCCTGATAGAGTTACCACTGATATCAGTAAAACCCTCTGGGCCCGCTATAAACAGGTTAAGAGAGGGTTGGCTGGTGCGTTTCAATCCTGACTTGGTGCGCTTGCGCAAAACGCGGTATCGGTTCTCGCCCACGGAGAACTCGAACTCCACCTCCATCTCGCTCTGCCCCAGATGTATGAGAGAGTCATCGCTTTTTGCCCTGGTCTGTCCCCACAGCGCCCAGGTGATAGCATCGAGCAGAGCAGATTTGCCGTGGCCATTGTCACCGCAGAGACAGGCGACATGGAAGCCCTCGAAATTCAGAGAAGGCACATTGTCGCGGTAACACATGAAATTCCTGAGAGTAAGCTTCACCGGAACCATGATTCACCTTGGCTTAATAATACTCATTAGTTCTGGATAGCGGAAGGAGCAAGCTGTGGTTGCGTTTCTTCTGCATTTCTTCTATTCTCATCTATAGCAACTGCACCGAACACCAGTAAAGAAGCAAAATAGAAGTAGCAGGAGAAGCTACGCCAGGCAAAGAACAAAGGTAAGACTGCGAGAAGTAACCCCGCTTCAGGATACTTACGGCAATTAAAGTAATACCATATAAGAGCCAGTAACAGGACGACAATCTCAATAATTGTGAAGAGCAACGAGCTGGGAGGTAGAATACCGGCAATAGAGAAAGCCACCAGTCCTACACCTTTGGGGAACATGGGGTCAAGGACAGGGGCCATTACCCCCTCAAACCATGCTTGGGGTGCAGCGAATATAAAGGGCAGGTTGATGAGTGTGAATGTGGCCCCAATTATGCCGAGCGATTGCAGCGTTCGTTTCCAGCCGACCTCTCTCAGCAATAGAATGAGATAGAACAGAATGAAAAGCCACGCAATCTGCTTTGTAGTTGCGGCAAGTCCCATTAATAAGGCAGCGAGCCATATTCTGCGTCTGAATATCCAGCCCAGGAGAATAAAAAGCACATATAGAGTGTCAGTCGTTCCGGTGCCGATGAGATTCCAGAAAACCAGGTTTGTTACAAATGCTAAGAATACGAGGGGACGGAACGCTTTAGGCGATTTCCAGAATATAACAGCTACCATCAAGATT
>DATKWL010000011.1:0-6037 GCA_035529555.1 Dehalococcoidia bacterium
CGCCGGGGTCGATGATAATGTTCTCCCAAGGCACGCCAGCATCCAGCGCTACTCGATTGCTCTTCTTGAGGCTGGCGATGAGTTCAGGAAAGAAATTCTGGAAACTGGAGTCTCTTTGATTCTGTGAGATGATGAGAGGCACTCCCGTTTCCGCCGCCACCCTTGCCAGCTTGGGATCTCGCTTCAGTTCCCAGACATCGTTTATCATGCGCGCCCCGGCTGCAATCGCCTTTCTCGCCACCTCGGATTTATAGGTGTCTATGCTGATTGGCACGGGCAGTTCGCCCGCCAGCCTCTCGATAACAGGGATAACTCGCCTCAACTCATCATCAATAGAGATAGGCTTGGTGTTGGGACGCGTGGACTCCCCGCCGACATCTATAATGTCAGCGCCCTCAGAGGCAAACCGCTTCCCTTGCTCAACAGCAGCCTCTAAGTCGCTCAGCCCATCTCCGGAGAAGGATTCGGGGTCAACATTGACAATACCCATAACATAGGTACGCTCTCCCCACCTGAACTCCGTGTTCCCGCAGCGAGTTACACCCAATGGCTTGTTTGAACCGCTACTCATTTACAACTCCCAACGTGGCTACATTATAGCAAGGGAAGGCTCTGGTTTAAAGAAATGTAGGGGCGTTCAATCGAACGCCCCTACTATATATGCAGGAAGGAGCCCGCTTATCCTATTATCTCTGCCTCGCGCAACTTTTTGATGCGTGCCTTTGTGTAGCCAAGCTGGCGCATGATTTCATCCGTGTGCTGGCCGAACCGCTGCGCCCAGTTCCTTGCCTTAAACGGCGACTTGGAAAGCTTGATTATAGGGCCGATTTGCTTGGCCTGCCCGAGTATGGGATGAGGCACTTTGACAATCATCCCGCGGGCTATCAGGTGTGGGTCTCGGATTACCTCCTCAGGAGAGTAAACAGGGGCGACACAGGTGTCTTTCTGACGCAGTATCTTTAACCACTCATCCCTTGTCTTGGTCAGGAACGTCTTCTTGAAATACTGGAGAATCTCGTCGCGTTTTTCACCCTCTGCATATTGATGCTCGATAAAATCCTCGCAGCCCAGCAGTTGACACAAATTGGTGTAGAACCAGGGCTCGACGCTGCCCACGCTGATATACTTACCGTCCTTCGTTTGGTACACATTGTACCAGGGACGCTGCTCCTCACCCGTGGCAATAGTCTCGCCCTGCTCGGATATTGTCTCACCGATGAGACTGGGCAGCAGCACGGGCATCATCAGACCCACTATGGCGTCGGTCATGGACACGTCCACATATTGCCCCTTACCGCTCTTCTCTCGCGCCATAAGAGCTGCCAGTATCCCGATGACGGTGGACATTCCTCCAGCAGCGAAGTCAGCCAGGACAGTACGCGGTATTACTGGAGTTCCGTCGGAACCCCTCGTGGTACCCAATAACCCGCCTATGGCAATGTAGTTGATATCATGTCCCACAACATCCCTGTAGGGGCCATCCTGACCGTAACCCGACAATGAGGCATAGACTATGCGCGGATTGACCTTCTTCATGCTGTCGCAATCCACCTTCAGTCGCTTGGTAGCTCCCGGCCGGAAGCCTTCCATAATCACATCGGCGGTCTTAGCCAGCTTGCGGAATATGCTGAGGCCTTCCTTTGTCTTAAGATTAATCCCCATGGTCTTGCAGTTCCGCCACCCGGGGAATATGGGCGTATCGGGATACATAAACGCCAGAGGCCCGCCACGGCGTTCCGGGTGAGCTTCATAGACCTTTATCACCTCAGCGCCAAGGTCGCCGAGGATAGTAGAGCAGAATGTCCCGGGCCCCTGCCAGGCCATATCCAGAACCCTGATACCATCGAGTGCTGTCGCCATTTATTGCTTCCCCCTAGCTTATCTTCGATAAGTTATTTAGTCGAGAACCTGTTCCACAGTGAGCCTATTTATCTCTTCCTCGGAAAAGCCCAGAACTTCTCTATAGACATAGTCGTTATGCTCACCCAGTAGAGGCGCCCGGCGTATCTCTCCGGGCGTGTCAGACAGGTTAAATGTCAGTCCATCATGGGCGATTCGCCCTGCCTCGGGGTGGTCAAGATAAACATAATAGCCTCGCGCTTTCAACTGCGGGTCGCGGGTTTGCAGGTCTTCGCCATCGTTGACTACTCCAGCAGGCACGCCTGCCTTCTGCATCAGCATCATCACCTTTTCCGCTGCCCTCTTTATCGTCCACTCCTCTATCAGTCGGTCAAGCTCATCCGCGTTTTTCTTTCTGCTGCGCAGGGTAGCGAACTTTTTTGTCTCGGTCCACGGAGGATTACCTATTACTTTGCAGAAGGCTTGCCACTCCTCATCGGTGAACACGGCGATGGCGACCCATCTATCGTCCTTCTTCCTGTGGTCGGGTTCGGACTCCGGCATGGCGCAGTAGTCCACCTCTGTGTCCTCTCCGAGGCAACGATAGACCCCGTGAGGACAGGCATAAGGCAGGCGATTGCGCATACTAGTCTGAATATGTTTGTTGACCGTGTAATCCAGGATAGCTGTTTCGGTCCAGCAGACCGTAGACTCAAATTGAGCAAGCTCAATGAACTGCCCCTTGCCAGTTCTATTCCGATAGTGGATGGCTGCCAGGATAGCTGTCGCCGCATGGTATGGGTTACAAGTGAAATCAGGTAAGGCTGCCATCCCTGTCCCTATCGGAGGGCGGTCGGGATTACCTGTAATGTAATCGATGCCTGCGGCGGTTCTAATGCTGGTGCCAAAGCCACGCCAAAGAGTGTAAGGGCCGGTTATTCCCATAACAGGCATAGTGGCTACAATGATATCGGGCTTTATCTTGACTAATTCTTCGTAGATAAGCCCCCATTTTGCCATGGCTCCTGGGATGAAGTTATCCAGGACTATATCGCTGACGGAAATCAATTTTTTGGCTATCTCTATGCCCTTGGGTTGGCTCAGGTTCAGCGTTATCCCCAGCTTCCCCGGGTTGAAGTTGTTGTACATGCCGCTGATGTTATATGTTTCGGGAACGCCCGGCTTTCGGGGCGCTTGCCACCTCATTCCGTCTATCCTAGTATTGCTTTCTATTCTTACCACTTCCGCCCCGTAAGCGGCGAATAACCTGGTAACATAAGGTCCTGCCCCAAACCAGGAGAAATCGGCAAATCTTATGCCTTGCATCGGTAATCTTGTTTTCGTCTTCATCTTCGTCTCCAACTTCTAGATTACCCCTTGCCCTTTAAGCAGAGCCATCTGCTCCGAAGTGAGTCCCAGCTCCTTCTTGTAAATCTCGTTGTTGTGCTCTCCAATTAAGGGAGCTCGGCGTTTTATCTTCCAGGGGGTCTCAGCCAATCTGTAAGGGGCTCCCGGGTACTTAAAGGTCTTGCCTAATTCAGGGTGTTCAACATCTACAAAGAAATTTCGAGAGACGAGCTGAGGGTTCTCTACCACATCCCTGGCATTGTTAAACGGTATTGCTATGACGCCCCTCTTTTGGCCCTCTTCGCAGACCCATTTTTTATCATGAGACTTGGTAAAGGCATCGGTAACCTCAGTGATGTGTTCCCTCACCTCGGGTCTAATCTGATAGTCCATGTCCTTAAACTTATCATCATCAAGGTCTGCAGCTCCTCCACCGCTCTTCAGCCAGTCGACGAGGAGATCCCAGTCAAACAGGGCAATGAAGTTAGCCCAGCCGTCTTTGCATTCCTGCAGGGGCACACCGAGACGCCCTGACCTCACCATAATTCGCTTCTGCAGGTCGTACATCTGAGTCACCCATTGCAAACTGTGCGCCACGCATTGCTGCATGGATACATCGATATGCTGCCCTTCACCTGTAATATCCCGATGGTAGAGGGCGATCAGAGTAGCTGTGCTGGCATGTATCGAAGCTATATTGTAAGCCTGTGAGCCACCAACTCTGGAGGGGGGCTCGTCTTCCCAACCACAGATAAAGAGGAATCCGCCCATAGCCAGGCCGATAAGGTCAGAGGCCTTGAAATCCTTGTATGGGCCGGTTTGGCCGAAAGGCGTGATGGAGGTCATAATCAGCGCCGGGTTGAGCTTCTTGAGGGCAGAATATCCCAGGCCTAGGGAGTCAAGATACCCCGGAGGGAAGCTTTCCACAATTACATCGGTCTTCTTAACCAGCTTCTTGAGGATTTTCTTTCCCTCAGGGCTCTCTATGTTCAGGGTGATGCTTTTCTTATTAGTATTGAAATGGAACCAGTAGAGACTTTTCTCAGGGTCAATCTCGTTGTGATAAAACGGGCCGATTTTTCTCGTGGGATCGCCTCCGGGAGGCTCAATCTTAATAACGTCTGCCCCGAGGTCGGCGAGCTGTTTCGTGAAGTAAAGCCCCATCGGTCCCGCAAGGTCGAGAACTCGGAGGTCATCCAAAGCTGCATTATTCATCTTTGCCTTACTCATGCTGATATAAAACCCCCTTGCTAATTTAGAAATTACGACTAATGACGGGAAGCAATTGGAGGACAATCAGAGATGATATATCAAAAATGTTATATCTCAATTTGTTATTATCACGACTATCGCGGATTCAGACAAGCGGATGCCAGAAGTTTAACACTCTTTATGGATTTAAGTCAACGAACAATTTAATATGCGCCTCTTCATTTTACTCACAGGCTTATCTTGTGGTAGAATTTCATTCTGAGAAACAACACAGGTGGTGAGGTGGTTACCGATGCCGATTTACGAATACCGCTGCCATAGCTGCAGACGACGGGTGGACATATTTGTGCAGGGTTTCTCCCCTCCTGAAAACCCGAGTTGCACCAAATGCGGCGGCAAGGAGCTCAGCCGCATCTACTCCGCCTTCTCTGTCCGCAGGTCAAAACAGGATAGAGGCGTATATGATGACATACTTTCCGATGCCAAGCTGACACGGGGCCTAATGCATAACGACCCGCGTGCCCTCGCTGAATGGACTCGCAAGATGAGCCGCGCTGCCGATGAGGACATCACGCCTGAAAGCCAGGAAATAATAGACAAGCTGGACAGGGGTGAAGACATCTCGGAGACGGTTAATGAGATGAAAAAATCCTATTTCAGCGAAGAACCGCAATCAGCAGCAGGTGAGGAGTAGCCGATTATGCCTATCTACGAGTTTGTCTGTAAAAAATGCCGACAGAAATCCAGCTTCTTCGTGAGGAGTTTTAACCCGCCTGCAAGCCCTGCCTGTCAGGCCTGCAGCGGCAGCGACCTCGAGCGCTGCATTTCTAAATTTGCAGTTCATAAGACGACAAAGGCAGTCTGGGAGGAATCGGGAGAACCCAGCGCTTTCCCCAATGACCCCGGTTATTACAAAGACCCGCGCAATATAGGTCGATGGACGGAGAAGAGGCTCAAAGATTTGGGCGTAGATATGGACAGCGAAGAATACAGGGACACCTTCGCCGGAGTGAAAGAGTCAATCGCCGCTGCCAGAGAGGGCGAGATGCCCAAGCCTCTCAAGGACCTGATGTAGGAATTATAGCAAATGCTTCGTATTGTAGATGTCAACCTGAACCGCGTCGGAGAGGGATTGCGCCTGCTCGAAGATATCACCCGCTTCGTCTTGAACGATCCCGAACTCAGTGCAGAGCTGAAAAATATCCGCCATGACCTGCTGCCTAAAAACCGTTCGCTCCAGAGTAAGCTGCTCAGCGCCCGCAGGGCAGACAAGGATGTGGGCGCCTTCCTCGATGTCGAAAGCGAAGGCGAACGCACCGATACCGTCAGCGTGGTCAGGGCTAACTCGCAGCGCGTCCAGCAATCACTACGCGTCCTCGAAGAGATAGCCAAAATCCACGGCCCTGAGATTAGCTTGGACTGGGACAGGTTCAAGCACGCCCGGTTTGCCCTCTATACTATAGAGCAGAAAATGGTATTGAGATTGACCCGCCACCAGAAGGTGGAGAAGGTAACGGGTCTCTATGTGATAATAGACGCCGAGTCGTTGAGAGGTCGCAAGGAAATCGATGTCGCACGTCAGGCGATTCAAGGCGGTGCGCGGGTGATTCAGCTTCGCGACAAGGTGCGTCCCCGAGGT
>DATKWL010000012.1:0-3255 GCA_035529555.1 Dehalococcoidia bacterium
AGTGCAGGGAGCCAAGGTCATCCTCGTAGCTTATGGGTATTGTGCCCGAGTAGCGAAGGAAGCTGTGGATATGGCCCGGGCTGAGGGGCTCAAGGCAGGACTGTTGCGTCCCATAACGCTCTGGCCTTTCCCTTACCAACAGATAAAGAAGAAGGCAACTAAGGGATGCAAGTTCCTTGCGGTAGAAGACAGCCTGGGTCAGATGGTCGATGATGTGAAGATGGGCGTCGAAGGGAAGTCTGAGGTACACCTGGCAGACGTAACGTTTCGTCATATGCCTTCCGAGGAGGGAATGATTCTTCCAGGCAGGTTATTGCAGGAGATAAGGAGATTACTGTGAGCAAGGAGACAAAGAATATAGCCAAGGAAGTAATTGTTGAAAAGCCGTTGCTGTTACGGGGCGAACCCTGGATGGATATTATATGGGATCTCTTCTGCCCCGGTTGCCAGATACCGCTCGTGGGTCGCCTCGTCGCTGAGTCCCTCGAGGAATTAGGGGTAGGGGATAAAGCCATTATGGTAGGCTGTGTTGGTTGTACAGGCATTTTGATAGCGAGCCTTACCCTCGATAGGGTTAGCCCTGCCCATGGCCGTGGGCCCGATATAGCCACCGCACTCAAGCGCATTCACCCTGAGACTGTCGTTTTCACCGTACAGGGTGATGGAGACTGTATCGCTATCGGAGCCGGCCCCTTGATCGGAGCCTTGACCCGCGCTGAGAAGATTACCGTAATCATGGTTAACAACACAAACTACGGCACCACGGGTGGCCAGCTAGCACCTACAACCCTCATAGGGCAAGTAACCAGTACTACCCCAAAGGGAAGAAGCCCCGATGTCGAAGGCTACCCTGTACACGCGGCTGAACTGGTAGCTACGTTCAAAGGGACGGCCTACAGCGCTCGAGGCTCGATGCATACACCAGCAGACTACCAGAGAACAAAAAAGTATGTCAAAACTGCCTTCCAGAGGCAGATAGAGGGGGTAGGTTTTAGCTTTGTTGAAGTCATCACAGCCTGCCCCATCAACTGGCATATGACTCCGGTGCAAGCCCTAACCTGGATAGGGGAAAAGGTAGTCCCCGAATTCCCTCTGGGTGAGTTCAAAAACGTTACTCATATCGAATAGACACGAAGGTGGGAGAAAAAGGATGAAACAGACCAAAAATTCGAGGGGCGAGTTGATAATAGCTGGACTCGGCGGCATGGGCGTTCTCTCAGCCGGGCAGGTCTTATTAGAGGCATCCTTCCAGCAGTTCAAGCATGTATCTTATACACCTACCTACGGTTTTGCCAAGCGCGGCGGACTTTGCCAGTGCACTATTATCTTCTCCAATAAAGAGATCACTTCTCCACTGGTGGAGCAGGCACAGGTAGTGATGTTCCTCGATAGCTCCCAGTTCGGGACTTTTGAGCCCAGAGTACGCCCCGGGGGGATTATCATTGCAGAGAAGGCAAGCATGTATGCTGAGAGGGACAGGAAGGACTACAAGCTGTATGAACTGCCCGGACTGGAGATCGCTGTAAGCATGGGTTCGAGCCAGGTCAATAATTTCATCATGCTGGGGGCTTATATCGCGATTACAGGAGCCGTTTCCCCGGCACTTATCGAGGCCGAACTCGATAGGAGATATGGAAAAGACAAGAAGGTGTATGAGAGAAATCTTAATGCCTTCAAGCGGGGGCTAGAGCTAGGAAAGAGCGCTAAATAGTAGCGTTGTTTAATCGGAGAAGTACAGAGGGGCGTTGAAATGATAGGAGCCGAGGTTGTTTGCAGTATTCTGAAGAGCGAGAGTGTGAAGTATGTCTTCGGCGTACCTGGCAACAGCGAGGTGCCCATTTTAGATGCCTTGGCGCAAACCCGAGGGATAAGGTATATCAGCGCGATACACGAGTCCGTCTCCATGGGGATGGCCGATGGCTACGCGCGAGCCTCAGGAAATGTAGGGGTGGTGTTGGTACATACCACTCCGGGGACTGCCAATATCATAGGCAACCTGTCCAATGCGTACGATGCTGGTACACCTCTCGTAATCATTGCGGGGCAGCAGGACTCGCGCCTACAGTGGTGCGACTCTCTGTTGGACTCCGACATTCTGCCCATGGTGAGCCAGCATACCAAAGACCGCTGGCGGGTAGGCCGCGCCGAGGACATAGCCATAGCGATGAACCGAGCGTTCAAAGAGGCCTCCACTCCGCCAACAGGGCCAGTATTTCTGGCAATTCCACGGGACGTGCAGTCCCAGACCTTGACATTTGAGTATCTCCCACCCCCACGTCGCCAAATCCCCATGTCCATCAGGCCAGACAGGGAGTATTTGAAAAAAGCAGCACAACTTCTGGTTAATGCAGAGCGACCTGCTATTCTGGCTGGGCACCAGGTATCTTATGCCAACGCCTTACCCGAGCTTACCAGGTTAGCAGAAACACTCGGTGCCCCGGTATTCACCACAGGGCTGGTTCCCACCTTTATTTTCCCGACAAACCATCCGCTCTATTACGGCAGAGTGCCACCGATAGGATTCGGTCTGCCTGGCCTGGATAGCCCTGCCGATGTGCTTGTGGCAATCGGGAACAAGTTATTCAAGCAGCTATTTCACATCGAGGGGCCAATAATACCACCAACAACAAAATTGATTCATATAGACCACGACCCCAGGGGATTAGCCAGAGAATGCCCGGCTGAGGTGGCACTGGTAGGCAGCCCCAAGACCGTCCTTGCTGAGCTGGCAACAGAGGTCAGACGACTCATGTCGCCCAAGCAGCGCCAGAAGAGCCAGCAAAGATACAAAAGGTTGAAAAGAGATCGCGAGCAGGCTAAAGCAGCTTGCGAAGCCGATTTCAAAAAAGAATGGAATGATGTGCCCATGCGGCCATCGCGGGCTATAAAGGAGATCGCCAATGCCATGCCCGCGGACAGCGTAGTAGTGGATGAGGCTGTGATGCTTACCAGCTACGTTGCAAGTATCATGGAGTTCACCAGACCAGGGAGTTACTTCTGCTCCATTACCTGTCTGGGATGGGGCTTACCCTCCTCCCTCGGAGTAGGACTGGCTAATTCTCGAAAGCCAGTGCTGGCTCTAGTTGGAGATGGCTCTGCCCTCTTCGGCATTCAGGCTCTATGGTCGGCAGCCAAGTACCAGATTCCGGTCATCATGGTAGTGCTCAATAACCGGGGCTATGCCGCCGTCAAGTGGGGGCTCGCCTCGTATCCCGATAGAAAATCAGGAGAGGATGCCGACCTGGGCTGCGACCT
>DATKWL010000013.1:0-5091 GCA_035529555.1 Dehalococcoidia bacterium
TTGCGATTGCTTCGAAGCCTTCTGGTAAGCCTTCACAGCTTGCATATCGGCACGCTGGATAGCTTCACCGTGGCTATCCTTCGAGCTTTCCCTATGGAGCTTGGAATCCCTTCGGCGTTTCACATGATGGACAGCGATGGTGCTGCAGCGAAAAGTGCCAGCCATGAAGTGCTCGGCATTATCTTCAACCATCGCTATGTGGACGACGCAGCGCAGCAAGCATTCCTCGATGCCTTCAAGCAGGCGACCTTCGGACAAGAGGAGAAAAGCCTCGAACGCAGCCTGGATACTTTCACCAGCAAGTACAAGGATTATTACCAGTTCATGCCTGAATCCCATGTCTGGGGGCAGGAGAACACGATCTGGCCTCAGGGGTCGCCATGGCTGGAACCGTCAGGTGATGTGGTTACTGCTGCAAATGAACTCAGAGCCTCGTTTGAGAACAGCGGATTCCACAGCAATCTGTTGAACAGCCTGTTAAAGATCATCGACTTCGCCAGTAACTACAGCGAATCAGCACCTTGGGATGATAATTTGAGCAAGACAGTTGTCTTTCAATCGCTTCTGGCAAATATAGAAAACCTGAAGCGTGGCGAGGTGACGTTAGCCTACAGCAAAGGTGAGTATCTTCTCAGTGCCAGGCAATGCGAGTTGATGCTTAGCCTGTTGCGCCATGTAGTCGGCACAGAACTCCGCAGCACCTTGACCAAAACCAACGGCATCTACCGGATTCTGGACCAATATGAGCAGTTTTACGATGACATGATACGATTAAGAGGTAAGCTCACCTTCACCGATGCCCAGTACCTGTTGACTGCAGCCAACCAGTACAGCAGCGGCACCCTGCTCAGCCGGATGCCGAAGCAAGAGGCACGACTCTATATCGATTACCGCCTCGACTGTAAACTCGACCACTGGTTGCTGGACGAGTTTCAGGATACCAGCGACTTACAATGGGAAGTGCTGCGCAATCTCGCCGATGAGATATTGCAGGACACCGGCGGTCAGCGCAGCTTTTTCTATGTTGGAGATGTCAAGCAGGCTATTTATGGCTGGCGCGGTGGCAACGCCCGGCTCTTCGGCAAGATATTAGCCCAGTATGAGGGACACATTCAACAGACCCCTCTGAATGTATCTTTCCGTTCCTGTCAGCCAGTTATCGATACAGTGAACCGCATATTTGGTGACCTGACGCAGAGCCAATTGCAGGAACAGGCGATTAAGGAATGGGAGAAAGTGTGGCAGGAGCATCAGTGCCAGGAAGATGTTGTCCCTGAACACGGTTATGTAGCGCTCCTGGAGCCACAATGTCACAACGGCGAAGTTAAGCCCACCGATGACGACCGTTATCAGATTATAGCTCGTTTGCTGAAAGAGCTTGGTCCATTGAACCGAGGTCTGTCGGTCGCTGTCCTGGTGCGTACCAATGATAGCGGAAAAGATGTCGTTAACTTTCTCCGCCGCGAATGCCGGGGCATGAACATCATCCATGAAGGCAGAGCCGCGATTAAAGATAATCCTGTCGTCTCCCTTCTCCTTTCGTTGGTGAAATTCGCTGCGCATCCAGGTGATACCTTTGCCTGGCGTCACCTGGAGATGAGCCCGCTCAGGAGCTACTTCAAGAGGGAAGGGAAGCATCGAAATAGTTTGCCGATGGCGTTGTTGAGGGAAGTACAGATGTCAGGCTTTCAGTCTTTCATACGCAAATGGGGAGCACGACTGGATGCAGTACAGCCACTGGATGATTTTGGCCGTAAGAGGTTGAACGACCTTATAAACGCTGCTGTTGAGTTCGATGAAAACGATGGCTGCGACTGTAATGATTTTTTGCGTTTCGTCGACAAACATGAGGTGCATGAACTTGCCGCTGAGAATGCTGTGCGTGTTATGACCATCCATCAGTCCAAGGGATTGGGTTTTGATATTGTCATATTGCCTGATTTGCAGGGGGGTAGGGGCAATATGACGAAGGCAAACCAGATTGACTTTGTAATAGCTCGTGAACCCAGTACTGATCGTCCCCTGTGGGCGTTGAAAATGCCGCGCAGGATTATAGCCGAAAACGACCCTGTCCTAGCTACGCAGGTGCAGGCAAGCGACGAAACGGAGTGTTTCGATGCCCTGTGCCTGCTGTATGTGGCGCTGACCCGAGCCAGGCAGGGGCTCTACATGGTTACCAGCTTTCCGGGAAAGAGTGCCGCTGTTATAACTCCTGCCGCTTTTCTGAAATTGCGACTGGCAGGCGATATGAAGCCGACCGCTGGGTCACACGCTACAATCGGTGGTGAAGACCTCATTTGCCTTTATGAGACGGGTGAGCGTGATTGGTACACCAGAGTACCTGAGAAGGTACAGCCTGCCAAATCCACAGAGCGACGTGAACTGCCAGAGGGATTTGGAGAACGACCTTCGCGGAGACGCAAGCTGCTTGGTATATCACCATCAATGCTTGGACAAGGTGAAATAAGAGCCGATTCGCTGTTTGCACATACCACTCATGACAGCCGGGAATTCGGTAAAGCCATTCACGAACTCTTCGAGAAGGTTCCATGGATCGACGAAGTGGACATCGATAGCTTGATTCAGGAATGGCAAGAGATATCATCAGCCACGGAAGACATAAAGCAAATGGCCATCGAGCACTTTCGACAGGCACTTGCTTCTGCAGAGGGCCGACAAGCCTTGTCCAAGCCTAAGGGTAATGTCGATTTATGGCGCGAGAAGCATTTCGAGATCGTGCTTGATGACCAGTGGGTAACGGGTGTTTTCGACCGTGTTACTATCGTGCGAGGTCTGGATAACAAGACACTAAGGGCTACTGTCCTGGATTTCAAAAGTGACGAGATCACGAGTGAGGCTGAGTTGGATGATAGGGCAGAACGATACCGCTTGCAACTATCAATTTACGGGAAAGCTCTATCCCGAATGCTACGTATTGACCCCTCCCAAATCACACTCCGGCTTCTGTTCGCCTGCCCGGGCAAAGTGTACGACCTATGATGCCCAGCAGAAGTTCGATATTGTGGTCTCGCCAGAAAGTATCCACTACCCGATATCTGTGGTGCGCTCCGTTTTTGCTGACGTCGGGCACAAATCAGCAAACAATCACGACTATGAAGTGATAGAAGGCTATTGCAGTTGGCCAACCGAGATGGCTTTGCCGGGATTTCTTCATCGCTTATGCTCCTCACAATGACAGTGGCACTTTAGCCTCGCCTGTGACCCTTGTTTAGATATTAAAGAGCCAATTCACTCATCGAAGCAGGACTGCTTGGCCTCTTCCCATAAAACGTTTTGCTCATCGAAAGACAGCTTGCCAAAGCTAACGCCTCGCTGGCGGCAAACCTCTTCCATGTAGGAAAAACGCTGATAGAAGCGCTGGTTAGCCGAGCGGAGCGCCATCTCCGAGTCTATATTCAGCCGGCGGGCAATGTTAACCAGGGTGAAAAGCAAATCGCCAAACTCCTTTACTCTTTCCTGCTGGTCAGGGGCTTGCTTAAGCTCGGCTACCTCCTCAGCCAGCTTATCAATGATATCTTCTACCTTCTCCCAGTCGAACCCAACTCCAGCCACCCGCCGCTGAATCGCCTGGCTATAAGCTAAAGCTGGCATTTGCCCCGGCACGCCAGATAAGAGCGATCCGCCTTCCTGTCGCTCCTCCTGCTTCAGGGCCTCCCAGTTTAGCTCTACCTCTACAGCATCCTTCACCTTATGACTACCGAAGACATGAGGATGGCGATGAATCAATTTCTCGCTGATAGCCCGGACTACATCCTCAACGTCGAACTGCTCAGCCTCAGCAGCAATCTGGGCATGGAGCATAATCTGAAGCAAAAGGTCACCCAACTCCTCGCAGAGCTCCTGCGGAGTCCCCTCGTCCAGAGCCCGTAAAACCTCATAGCACTCCTCAATCAAGTATGGTTTCAGCGAGGTATGACTTTGTTTCCTGTCCCAGGGACAGCCGTCTGGAGCACGCAGCCTGGCAATAATCTCTCTCAATGTATCAAAGCTGCCCAAATTCTTTTCCTCAAGCAAAATATAACCTCCGCAAAAAACTCCGTCTATTTAACCAAAATTATAAGCTGAGTGCCCTCAATTGGCAATTTGCACAAATAATAAGCCCCCTGAAAGGCTTCTTTTACCATCTCAGGGGGCTTGGCCTATCAAGATAAACAGAGATTGTCCTTATCTTCGCATACCCATGAACATCAGGACGAAGTAGAAGAGCTGGGCTACCGCCTGAAGTGTAGCGGCTACATAGGTCATGGCAGCAGCCGAGAGAACAGCACTGGCACCGTTGTACTCCTGAACGGAGACCATGCCGGTGCTGCGTAGCATTTGCCTGGCACGGTTGCTGGCATTGAACTCCACAGGCAAGGTAATCAGGCTGAAAAGCACAGCCAGAGAGAAAAGGAATATGCCTGCCAGAACAGCCATAGACCCAAACTCGCTACCGCTGAACAGATAAATTAAAAAGCCTAGAATTACAAAAATAAAGCCGAGGTTACTGCCCACGCTGGCCGCTGGCACGAGTGAAGTGCGAAACCTCAGAAAGGCATAGCCAACCTTGTCCTGAACTGCATGCCCTACCTCATGAGCCACGATTCCTAAAGCAGCTACAGACGGAGTGTTAGCTACCGCCGGAGAGAGCCGCAACACTTTTTTGCCAGGGTCGTAGTGGTCGCCCAGCCTGCCCTTAACCCCCTCAATCTTGATGTTACTCAAGCCGTTGGCCCGAAGCAAAGCTCGGGCTGCTTCAAGTCCGGTGATGTGCTGCGAGTTGGCCACCTTGGAATACTTTTTAAAGGCTGAACTTACCTTCATCTGGGCATAAATCATGAAGATAAAAGGGGGCAGCATAACAAGAAACCATACCGGGTCAAAGAAAAACATCCTCTATACCTTACATAAATCACTCGGGAAAGCATATTCTAGCTAAAATGATAGATGAAGTCAAAGCAAAAGGCTGCCGACAAAATCATGCTGCCCTCGCACAAACTCCCCCGCTGGCATTTCTCGTTTCCCTTCCAATTGAACCCTGAGCAGCCCCAAAACTCCGTCTCCAGTTTCAACTCCTACAGCCGCCGGTGC
>DATKWL010000014.1:0-2623 GCA_035529555.1 Dehalococcoidia bacterium
AGCCACATTGCAGGGCGGGCAGACGAGCCAGCTCAGCTTCGCGGTGGAAGATGAACCTGTCATAACTGTCACCTCTCTGGTCTCCCATCCCACCAGATCAGATACCAGGTTTAGAGCAGATGTGGAAAGGAAAGTGGTGACGGAGTCTTCTCCTGATGTTACCTTTACCTATACCCCTGAGTATCTTATTGACTTCGAAACTGACCCAGTGGGGATTACCTCTCTGGGCGACTCCATGTGGTATGTGCAAGGCGACTCGCTAAGCACTACGGTTCCAGCTCAGATTGAAGGAGCAACTGGCACCCAGTACCGTTTCTCTCACTGGCTGCTGCCTAACGGAAGCAGGGTCACAGGTGGGAGTCTAAGCTGGACAGTTAGCGCCGCGGGAAAAGTCATTGCCACTTATGACACCTATTATCTATTGACGGTGATCTCCCCTAATGGCCAGGTGGAGGGGGGTGGCTGGTACAAGGCTGGAACGACAGCTCAATGGAGCGTTACCTCATCCCAGGTTCCCATGTCAGGCATCCTCGGCTTCTTCAGAGGCAAACTCAAAGCCGACAGCTCTTCCAGCACTGTGCTCATGGATGGCACAAAGAAAATAACTGTGACCTGGAGCCCCGACTATACCATGCCCGCCATCCTTATTTTTCTGTTAGTCCTTTTCGTAATCGGCGTGTCCTTTGGAGTCTATCGTTTATTGCATCCGCCTGCTCCCAAGCCCACAGCTCTGGCAGTGGCACCTCCAGCACCGGCTGCTGGGCCTACAATAGTATTCCTTGAAGGAGGGGGGCAGCAAAAATCGCCTCTCGATGCTACAAGAGAGCAGCTAGTGCAGCAATTCAGGCTGTTCTTGCAGAAATATGAGGAGGATGTCAAGAGCGTCACAAAGTCCGAAGCTTTAACTGCGGCAAAAGTTGTCCCAGAGGCGGTTAGATTGGCAGCACCCGAGAAAGAGGCTTTAGCTTGCGGCTATACTTCAAAAAACCTTCTCAGAACGGTGGTTGACAACTGGAGGAAAGTGGAAGAAAAAGTTGAAACTGAGCCAGAAGAGAAAGGCGTCTTGATAAGCACCGTGTGGGCGCGAGATATCTACAACGAATGGGAAATCTTTACCTGCTCTCGATCTAGCGGTCATAGCGGGAAACACCAGGGCGCCACCGAGATAGCCTATACTCTGCAGAAAACTGTTACCAAAGAAAGAACCCAGGGTGCTAAGGAAAAGAGAACACCACCCAAGCCCCACTTCACCGATGAGCTCCCGGCAGTGGACGTAAGCCAACACCATATAATAGACGACAACCGAGCTATACCTTCTGATGAGGTCGTTACCCCTGACGAAGTCATCCCTCCTGAGTCTCCTGACGAGTAATCCTAATTCTGCAACTCTAATAACCAGTCTGGAATGTTTGATGGCCAACCCTTTGTAATGGTTGCCCGATTGAAGATTGACCGAGGTTGGTGGTCATGGTAGATTTGATTCGAGCCGAGGTAGCTCAGGTGGTAGAGCAGCAGACTGAAGATCCACTGCCTAGACAAGCCTTGGTCGGCGTTGCACAATCCGCTATATTGCTCAGGCTTTTGCATTATGTTTTTTGAGATTCGCAAACGCGAAGCATCTAGGCGACAAATTGACTAATTTGAGTAGGAAGTGCCGAGGGAGGGACTCGAACCCACACTCTTACGGGAAGCGGATTTTAAGTCACCCTGATAGGGGCAAGGTGCGAAACACCGCAGGGTGCCCAAGCCCAACTCTTTTAGATTTTAAAATCTCTTCCGTTCTTTGCTTCTCGGGAGGAGCCATAAGAAAGAAGGGACTCTACCTTTTCCCTTTTTTTGAGAACCATCCTTCCCCTTTCATTACTTCCCTTGAAACTCTGCTGCTTTGATCGTCTCCTCTGGCTACGCCAACACCAACGTTCTCTCCAACCGCTTCTGCTATCCCCGCAACATCCCGATGTGTAAATCCTGGGCAGAGGAGGATTGAGTGAATGTCCTATTGAATGTACCGGCATTATGGGGCTCAAAGTCTCCGCAGTTCATAGGAGCCAATAAGGCCAATCTCCTGTGCATATCGAACCTGCTTTAAAGGGTCAATTTGGTTCACTTCCTGAAAGACTCCCGGCTTCAGCTCATGTACGAGTTGCAGCGACGCTCTATCTATAGCTGCCAGAGCATTGGATGCTAGATAGCCTATGTCGGGACAGATTATAGGACCGGGGTGGGGGTCACAATCACAGCTACGAGTTATATTCACCAGAGCATTTATGTAGAGTGCCTTCTTCCCCCGGATGCACGCCTTGGCTGCCAGTGCCAGCCCTTGTTGGAAATCCATGACGTCGTAGCTCAAAGCTCCTCTAGGGCAAAGCGATACGCACTTGCCGCAACCTTCGCAGGCGAGGCTATCGTATCTCCAGTCCAAATCCACAGTTATAGCGTGGCACGGGCAGACTTCAGCGCAGGAACCGCAGAGGTCGCACTTCTCCGCCAAAAACCTAGGGATGCTCATGCGGTGGATTATTCGCTTCATGCCTTTGGTCACTCCACCCATGCCCAAGTTCTTTATAGCCCCTCCGAATCCAGCCTGGATGTGTCCTTTGACATGAGACATGACGAGAAGGTG
>DATKWL010000015.1:0-3551 GCA_035529555.1 Dehalococcoidia bacterium
ATAAGTTTCTCGATTACGGCTCCAGGCCGAATGATGCCGTGCTACAGATTATAGCCACAGAAGTGTCGAAAAGCGGAGGAAATAATGACTGAGAAAAAGTGTCCTGTAGAAATAAAACCTATGGCGGTGTGGGTTCAAGAAGAAGACCCCAAAGGTATTTGTCGGGATTGCCTTTTAGCTCCAGTACTCCAATGGTACCGCGAAGAACTCAATGATAAGGGCTACAGTAAGTTTACTGAAGAGCTGGATAAAATTGCACGCGTGGCCGAGGTACTCCCCTTGCAATTATGTGAGGAGTTTGATAAAATAAAAAGCGAAGTGGAGGCATCATTGAGGGAGAGGCTTGAGGAGTTCGATTGCGCTGCTCAAGCATACGAGCCTGAAGATGATTCATGATGATAAAGAAGTTTATTTAGGAGGTGCCTCCGATGGCCAAAATTAGAATGGCTCAGGTAGCTGGTCTACCGGTCCGAACCCTTCGCCGAATGGTGGGAATTCCGGCCCACAGGCCCAGCGGATTCAATGCCTGCATTGGCGCTGCGCTGAGGGGTAAAACCTATTCCACACCGGCAGTCGGAACCGGCGGACAGCAAGACAAGAGAATTCAGGGCGCTTTTACTTCCGCGGTAAAAGCCTGCGCCAAATAGATATAACCTCCACTGACAACAATAAGCCCACGGTTAGACCTTTCCCTACCGTGGGCTTCTACTTTCAAAAAATTGAGCTATTGCTTCCGCTGCCTAGCAACCATGGAATAGTAGCAACCTTTATTATGACAAGACTTCCATAGATTACAACCAGTCTGAACAACGATTTTGCTCTGTTCCTCGTTTGCCGCTACCTTCAAGGGAGAGACGACTATAGAGACCGTCTGCTTCTTCCCTTTATCGTCGATATACTCGCTACAAGCACCCTGCACGGCTTGTATATTGACTTGCATCTCGTTCTCCTTAAAACAATTTTCTCGTAGGTCTTCAGCTCTTCAGTTTTGTGCTTAGCATCCACTCTCTAAAGCAGACTTCGCAGGTGCCGCTGAGCAGGTGGTCAAATTTATCGTGGCAAATCATGCACTCGAGGTCCATGCCATACTCAATCTCGGTTTGGGCACGCTTTTCCGCAAGATATTCCTCATCACCTATGTCAGTAGCAGGAACAGATAAGCGGCCGTTTCCGTGTTTTTTGACGTCGGCGATGACAGCTCTAAGTCTATCGGCATTTCCGTCCCCATACTCTATTTCGTCAGCAAGGCCGTTAGCCTCTTTAACAGTTAGCTTTAGCATACCACCTCACCCCCTTCTTCTCCAAATTATAGCACAAGTTTGACTAAATTCAAATACATAGGTATAATTGTACTATCTAGTAGCGGAGTCGCGGAGTGGAGCAGCGGTCAGCTCGTCAGGCCCATAACCTGAAGGTCGGGGGTTCGAATCCCTCCTCCGCTACCAAGAAGGAGACTTATGCAAACAGAGCTGGAAAACCTTAAGCTGATCCTGACCTCTCCCCGGGAGCGAGCTAAAGGTACTATAACCTCGTATCTTCAAACGGCAAAGGTGTTCTTGAATTTTCTGGACGGTACCAAGATACCGACCGGGGATAATGAAACTGCTAAGAGAGAAGCCGGACGGATCTTCAGGAAATTCTTTCTTCACCGGCGTGAAAAAGGCATCAGCGAAAGAACCTTGACCAAGGAATTCGTTCATATCAATAAGCTGGCAGTTGCTAATAACTGGCCCTGGCCCTTTACTTCCGATGATAGACCCAGGGCTGAAGAAGATGCCTTCACGCCGGCGTTTACTAAAGAGGAAATCGAGGCTCTTATCATAGCTCGGGACAAGTATTCCAAAACGGAACTCTTTTACCTGGCAGTTTCCACCATTTGGGGATTAAGGCGAGAGGAAATGATCCGCATCCGGAAGAGGGACTACAATAATCAGACTATCAAGATAAGAACGGCAAAGCGTGGCCGCAGAGTTGAACACATCATTCCAGATGCAATCAACGATATACTGCAGGCCTATCACCCGAACATAAGCAACATCAACAGTCCTTCTTTCATGTTTTACCGAATAATCAGGAAAGCCGGGCTAGAGCAGCGAAAGGGATACGGCTGGCACTCGGTAAGGAGGACACTGCGGACTCTTCTGGAGTGGAATCTGGCTGAGGCGAAGCTGCCTCTCTCACTGGTTGCTGACTTTATGGGCTGGTCGAAGACGCAAAAGGGTCTCGTCTACGGTGGAGCTCCGATGTTGGGGGTTTATGACCATCCTGAGATACTATCCGGTGACCCCTTCGCCCTAGATCGGCTAGTGTTGAAGGTACACCCCTTCATCAAGGTTTGGGAGGGGCAAAAGCGTCTCCTTTAAGGAGGGCCTTCATGAGTGAGCAAGACCTAGATGTAGCTGCTATAGTTAAAAAACTGAAGGAGAGGGCTCTGGCCCATCCCCGGGTGCCAGTTGGGGCTCCGCCGCGAGAACACTATCACTTTTTCCCCGATGGGCTGAGCATGTGCTTTACCCTGGATATTTTACCCGAAGTTCGATACTGGCACCTAAGTATCGCTCGCATGACACATGGAGGTCCTACAAAAGAGGAAATAGAGTTGTGGCGCCAAGCTTTCTTTGAAGAAGAGCCGACTAAAGATGTGCCAGGCCAAATCCCTAGTGTAAACTCTCGACATTTCTTTTGGAGGGAAAGCGTATAAGGGCTGTTATACGCAGAGGGGACTGAATGAAATCTATAGGTATTGATTTGACAGGCTCACAAGAAAGGCGAAGTGGAGTAGCTTTCCTGAGTGATAATAAGGTGATGGAGACAGGGAGATTGAAGTCTGACCTTGCCATTCAGGAATTTGTACTCGATTATGCCCCAGATGTAGTGTCTATCGACTCTCCATTGTCACTCCCCGAAGACCCGAACAAGATATATAGGGACTGTGAGTTGACTCTTAAACGGCGGGGCATTGGGGTTTATTGGTGTCTTCTCCCATCTATGCAGGCACTGACCATGAGAGGGATAGCTCTTGCAGAAAGGTTGAGAAAACGGGATTGCATAGTGATAGAGAGCTACCCAGGGGCGGCCCAAGATATTCTGAACATACCGAGGAAGAATAAGGGGGTCGAGAAGCTTGCCTCCGCACTGGCCGAGTATGGAATTGTGGGAAACCTGGATGTGACACATGACGAACTGGATGCCGTCACTGCTGCCATAGTGGGGATTCTCTATCTCAAGGGAGACTACGAGGCGCTGGGTTGCCTCATATTGCCTAAAAAACCATGCGTGTAATGGGTATTACACGCAGCCTACAACGCAAAATGGGGGAGAAAACCTTAACCAGGGCTTGCAAAATAACAAGAAAACGCCCAGATTTCGATTACAGGGCTTCATTTTTCCGGCCATCTTCCATTATAAATAGGTAGTGAAGCTAAACAGATTGAAGAGGGGCACAAGCCCCTCTTTTTTTGTTACCCCTCATTGACACCGTGGTTGACAAAGTGTTAATTTTGGTGTAAAAATATGCGACACCCTGAGGGCACAAGAATATTTAAGGGGGA
>DATKWL010000016.1:0-4797 GCA_035529555.1 Dehalococcoidia bacterium
GAGATGTGCTACAGCCTGGAAGTAGCGCAAATCGTTAAGGAATTGGGTTTTCAGTGGATTGTTGTTGATGAGACCGCATACAATGGCAAGATAGGCTCAGCCAAGGACGATGTTATTTATTCAGTAGAAGGCGCTGGCGACCTCGTAATCTTTTTTAAGGAGCGCCCTTTCAGCGCAGGCATAACCTACGGCGAGTTCCCCGCAGGCCCTCCTTTCTTGAAAGCGCTGAAGGACAGGCTGAACAGGAATTGCTACCTGCTAACTGGCACCGACGGCGAGGTCTACGGACATCACCGACCCGGACAGGAGAAACTGTTATTGGACATCTGGGCTAAAGGGCAACCTCCCACCTGCACAATTTCGGAATTGATTAAGCTCTTTCCCAAGCGCGAAAAGGTCCGTCCTCTGCCCTCCTCGTGGAGCACCTGGGAAGACGAAATGGCTCAAGGTATTCCCTATCCTCAATGGGACTACCCGGGGCATGAGTTGCACCGCCTTCAGTGGCAACTCACACACCTAACACTTGAGACTATTAAATCGCTTCGACAAGACACAAAGGGTTACGCTGAGGCACGCCGGCTTCTGGATGAAGGACTCCACAGTTGCCAGTACTGGTGGGCGAGCTGCCGCCCCTGGTGGGACACCGGCATGGTGGAATGGGGCGCGCGCAAGCTATTCGACTCGGTGGCAAAAGTTCAGGATGCTCTCCCCGAACAGAAATTCCAGCAAGCTCAGGATTTGCTCAATTCCATCATTTCCACGGCTCGCCGGTGGCAGGACAGCGGTGAAGCGAAGCGACGAAAAGAGCAATACCTCAAGGAACATGGAGAGGTCAGCACCGAACTCACTTTCGGCGGGGGTAATTAGGCTTGAATGAAGTCTATGTCATCCTGGCGTTCCATGCGCATGAGCCTTTGTGGGAACTTCCCCGAATGTTGGTGGAGAATATAGATGACGTTGACCTCCGACAAACCCTAGCGGGGGAGAACTGGATAGTGAGGCGCAGCGCTGAGGGGAGGGACTTCTACCTCTCCTTGATTAACTTCGCCCGCTCCATGAACATCCCTGTATCCCTGGAAGCCACTAACGAGTTGCTTGTCCAGCTTGCCAGCGTCGTGCCCGAAACACATGCTGAGCTTAGAAAAGCATACCGTGAAGGGATAATTTATCCAGTTTATGGGCACGCCCATCACACTCACGTATCTCTCCTCAGTGACGTAGAGATAGAAGACGAGATACACCTGAATAAAGAGTACATCCACGATGTAATGGGCGCGCCCAAACCCCGCTATGCCGGCCTTTTCCCTATAGAGGACTCGCTGGACAGTTCCAAATTAAAGGGCATAAAGAAAAGCGGCATAGATTTCGTTATCTTCCCCAACCTGGACAAAAGGAAAGCTCGCTATAAGGCTGATTCAGGATTGGATGAACTGCACGAGCCTTTCCTGATAGGGCCGGACATCGTGGCATTGCCCCGTCATTTCCCCGTTTCCCAGTATATCTGGCGTCCCATCACCAAATGGAAGGTTGAGGGGGTAAAGAACCAGGGCTACCTTCTGGGACGCTACTGGGTGCTTCCCGAGGAGTACCGGCAACGCCGTTTCGTCCGCTTCCCCATAGACCGTGAAGAGGCTATAGACGAATATTATCGCGTTTTGAAGCAGGCGCTGTCCCGTGCCCCGGACGAAGGCCTGATACTCTACATACAGGATCTGGAGTTGATGGACTTCGGCGATGTGGCTCTGGAGATAATGGAAGAAGCCTGGAGACGCGTCCTCAAGGAGCGCATAGCGAAGGTGCACTTTGTTACCCCGGATGCGTATCTAAAGAAGAAAGTCATGCCCGGGCTGCGCAAGCTCAAACGCCTCCGCTTCCACCAGATATCATGGGCACCTGAGATTCGCCTTGTCTTGCGTTACGATGGACATTATCCCCCTCTGGAGGCGGGCAAATATCGAGGTGTTGATGCTGCCAGAGAAATCTTCCGCCGCTGGCCCTTTATCTTCTGGGAGCCGGGGCGATACATGGTGCGAATCGTTGATTCACTGCTTGACTATTTCAATATCAGTCCCCGTATAGGGGTCAGCGCTCGGAAACTGGAGGAGATAGGTTACAGGTTCGATGAACTAGACCCTGATAACCGCCTTTCGCTTCATGCCAGAATCATAAAACGAGCCTGTAACTGGGGCTGGTTCCCCAATGAGGGGCTTCAAAAAAGGCCATTCCTTCATGGCTACATGGTAGCTGACCTCCTGCTGAGGAAGCTCGAGGAAAATCCCCCGAGGAAAAAGCCCGCCGTCATCCCTCCATCATGCTTCCGTGGCCTCGAACTGATACTGGAGGTAATTCTGGATACCCGCTACGGATTCCTCTCCGAAGCTATTGTGGAACTGGCAACCGCCTCCGGAGAGGATTATCGCGACGCCTACCGCGAGCTGGACAGGGCTCTGGAATGGCGCGAGGAGGCAAGGCGCTCGATCATCAAAGCCCGCTTCCATGCGGGCAAGTTTTCTTCAGCGAAAGCAGAAAGATATCCCGAGGAACTTCGCGGCCTGCTCGTCGGGTTGCGCGATTACTGCCGGGCGGTTTTCATTTCACTGGACCATCTGCAGCGCGTCTGGTCTCGTTCCCGAAATGTGGACTATGTCCTGCTCAAGATGTACGACTATCTATATGAAATTTATCCCCCTCGCTTCCCCGCCATCCTGGAGAGCACTCTGTCCGAAGAGGAGCTCGAAGCTGTAAACCATCCTCAACTCAGATAACTACTTCCGCCTTCACTCTGCTCCCGCCCCGGAATCCGTCATGAACATTACCCTTCCAATGCTGGAAGGTTTCACCACGAAGCATGAAAATACTATCTCGTGTAACTGGATATAATCCCGTTCGTGGTGAGCTTGTCGAACCATGAACGGGCCGTTCACCCTTCGACAGGCTCAGGGCGAACGGTCAAGAAATCTATTTTCAATGTAATATCTCAGCTCCCCTGCCCAGTACTATCTCCCCACCCCAAAAGTACGATTCTCTATGCTCTAATGAACATTCGGGTGATTCACTCCCATCTAATGCAAGTTTACCATTTCTATGTAAGTACATTGACCCACCCACGCTATAACAGGCAAGGAGGATACAGATGAGGTATGTGAGGAAGGTTGCACTCGTTGTATTCATATTAGCCTTTTTGCTGAGCACAGCGGGTTTTTCCGCTTCAATCTCCGCCGATAACGGTCAAAACAAGTCTGCACTGCCCGACCGTTTGCTCGTTCAGTTCAAACCGGGCACAACCGGCGCTCAAATGTCTGCTATACATCGCAATATGGGCGCCGAACTGGATACTGTTATACCTGCAATCGGAGTTCACATAGTCAAAGTACCGCAGGGACAGGGGTTCTCCAAGGCAATGGCTTATCGTATGCAAAGTGGAGTGCAATTTGTTGAAGCCGACAGCGTCGCTCATATTGTCGATGTGCCAAACGACTCATATTATGGTAGTCAATGGGGTTTGGGCAAAGTTCTGGCTCCGCAGGCATGGGATATAACCCGGGGGAGTTCCACTGTCCGCATAGCCATCCTGGATACTGGAATTGACCTGGAACACCCTGACCTGGCTAGTAAAATCGTGTCCAGCATCAATTTCACCACCAGTCCTACTGCCGATGCCAACGGCCACAGCCATGGCACGCATGTTGCCGGCATCGCTGCCGCTATTACGAACAATGCTATGGGTGTTGCCGGGCTGGGACGCAACTCCAGTCTCATGAATGTCAAGGTGCTCGGCGATGATGGTTACGGTTACTATTCCTGGATCGCACAGGGCATTATCTGGGCAGCGGACAACGGAGCCCAGGTGATTAACCTCAGCCTCGGGGGCAGCATTACTTCGTCAACGCTGGAGAATGCGGTGAACTACGCCTGGAACAAAGGCGCTGTAGTAGTAGCAGCGTCAGGCAACAACGGCAGCACCTCAGCCTTCTATCCCGCTTATTATGACAACTGCATAGCAGTTGGAGCCACTGACAGCAATGATAACATTACATCGTGGTCAAATTACGGTAGCTGGGTGGATGTGGCTGCTCCGGGTTTGTCCATCTACTCCACGATGCCCGATAGTCTATACGGTTACAAATCGGGAACATCTATGGCTTCGCCTCATGTTGCCGGGCTGGCCGGTCTGGTTTTCTCCATAGCCAGCGATGCTAATAGCAACGGCAGGCTCAACGATGATGTTCGAGCGAAAATAGAGACTACCTCCGATTATGTTGGAACCGGTGTAGCGTATGGGCGCATAAACGCATATCAAGCAGTTCTGGGGTCTACACCCATATCTACCCCGACCCCAACTCCTGCACCTACGCCAACACCGACGCCTGCGCCTACTCCTACACCCGTGCCGACTCCGACTCCGGCACCAACCCCAACTCCTACGCCTACACCTACTCCGACTCCAACACCGGCGCCCGCGCCTGAGCCGAAGCCGGTATGGGTGGAGAGCATCGACTTCAAGATGCTGGGCAAGAACATGCGCCTGGATGTTAAGGTGGTTGGTGAGAACGGTGCGGTGTCCGGGGCTCAGGTGGGCTTGGATTTAAGCTGCAGTTGTGGTCAAAGCTGGACATTCAACGGCATTACCGATAGCTCAGGGATGGTCGTCTTCACGGTAATGAAGGCACCTGCTGGCAATTACGAGGCAACGGTCACCAGCCTCACTGCCAGCGGCTGTGCCTGGGATACGGGGAGAGGCATTACCTCTTCCAGTTACACCCTGAATGTGACCACCGGCAAACCAGTCAAACGCTA
>DATKWL010000017.1:0-5651 GCA_035529555.1 Dehalococcoidia bacterium
TTTGGGGTGCAGAAAGCCGATTTTACCTGCCAAACCCATCCTCCACTTCTTATCTATAAGCTCAATCCCTTTGGCAGCCATCTCCTGCAGTTCCTTGTCTACATCGTCCACTTCAAGACAAATATGGTGTACCCCCTCGCCGCTCTTCTCCAGGAACTTAGCCACACCAGTGTCTGGTGCGGTGGGCTGTATCAATTCAATCTCAACATTGCCAATATTTATCATAGCTGCCCTTATCTTCTGGTCGGGAACCTCTTTCACATGGGTGGCTTTTATCCCGAGCAGAGCCTCAAAGGTCTTCAACCCCTCATCCAGGTTCTTTACTGCTATGGCTATATGGTCAACTTTTTTTATCATTCTTCCTCCGTTTATGCTATGCTGCCCTTTAATTGGCAGTTTAGAATACTAAGAACTCCTGTTGCTCTCCAAAGACACCGCGGAGCACATTACATATCTCGCCGGTCGTGGCATAGGACTCGACGCACTCCACAATAACAGGCATGGTATTTTCTTTACTACTTGCCACTTCCTTCAGCCTGTTCAGCTCCTGCTGCGTTTTCTTCTGGTCTCGCTTCGATTTCAGTGCAATCAAGCGCTGCCTCTGCTTCTCTGCCTCAACAGGATTGACCCTGAGCAGACCTGTAATGGGCGGGTAAGGGGAGACGAATTTGTTAACTCCTACTACTACCTTCTTCCCGACCTCAATATCCTTCTGCGTGCGATAAGAGCTTTCCTGAATTTCCCGTTGTTGAAAGCCCTTCTCGATAGCAGCGAGGGCACCGCCCAACTGGTCAATCTGTTGAATATATTTTGCAGCCCCTGCCTCTACGGCATCGGTCAGGGATTCCACATAGTAAGAACCACCCAGAGGATCGACGCAATCACCCACACTATTTTCGTAAGCCAGGAGTTGTTGTGTGCGCAGAGCGATTGTTACCGCTTCCTCGCTGGGAGTAGCATAAGCCTCATCACGCGAGTTGGTATGCAGCGATTGTGTTCCACCCAGCACAGCGGCCAGCGCTTGCATGGCAGTCCTTATCACGTTGTTATCGGGCTGCTGAGCAGTCAGTGTATGGCCACAGGTCTGAGTATGAAAACGCAGCATCATAGAACGAGGGTCTTTGGCCTTGAATCTGTCCTTAATGATTTGAGCCCAGAGCCGTCTCGCAGCCCTGAACTTTGCTGCCTCTTCGAAGAGATGATTATGGGCAGCGAAGAAGAAGGAGAGCCTGCCCGCAAATTTATCTACATCCATGCCAGTGTCAACTGCCGCTTTCACATACTCGATGCCGTTAGCCAGTGTGAACGCCACTTCCTGAGTAGCAGTCGAACCTGCCTCTCGAATATGATAGCCGCTAATGCTGATGGTGTTCCATTGCGGAAGTTTTTCCGTGCAATAGCTGAAAATGTCTGTGGTCAATCTCAGCGAAGGCCGGGGTGGGAAGATATAAGTGCCACGAGCTATGTACTCTTTGAGCAAATCGTTCTGAATTGTCCCGTTTAGTTTAGACGGGTCCACGCCCTGCTTTCTTCCCACAGCTATGTACATAGCCAGCAAAACAGGTGCAGTGGAGTTTATGGTCATAGAGGTGCTTACCTTGCCCAAGGGAATACCGTTAAACAGGGTCTCCATGTCCTCGATACTGGATATGGGTACTCCCACTTTGCCTATCTCGCCCTGTGCTTTGGGGTCATCCGAGTCGTAGCCAATTTGAGTGGGAAGGTCAAAGGCCACGCTCAGGCCTGTTTGCCCCTGCTCCAGGAGATAGCGATAACGTTTGTTGGTTGCCTCAGCCGATTGGAAGCCTGCATACTGACGCATAGTCCACATTCTGCCCCGGTACATGGTTGGCTGTACGCCTCTCGTGAAGGGGTATTCGCCCGGATAGCCAAGCTTCTGAGCATAATCAAATCCCTGAAGGTCATCTGGGGTATATAGAGGTTCAACCTCGATTCCCGAGTGGGTCAGAAAACGTTCTTCACGTTCCGGGGATTTTTTAAGCGATGGCTTAAGTGTCTGTTCGAGCCATTCTTTCTTGGTTTTGCCTGTGCTCATTGTGTCTCTTTTCCTCCGAAATTTCTTTCGTCCCTCAAAAGTGTATATCATCCGTTTAGGGGTGTCAATTAGAAAATCATGGGCTTATGTGAATGCCTGTCACATCGATAATACAGCTATGCTATGCAATCCAATAAAAAATGCCTCCAGCGGACATTTCATACCATTTACCTCGGCAAAGAATTGTTTATCTGATATAATTAGGCAAAGTTTGTCGAAGAGGAACGATGGAGCGCATCATATCCGCCAAGCTCAAAGCCGAGGATCTTGTGCTGGACAAGGGACTCCGCCCCAAACGTCTGTCTGATTTCGTAGGTCAGGACAAGGTCAAAGAGAACCTGAAAATAGCCATGACTGCCGCCCAGGGTAGAAGTGAGCCCCTTGACCATATTCTGCTCTATGGCCCCCCAGGTCTGGGTAAAACAACACTGGCCTACATTATCGCGGCTGAGATGCGAGTGAATATCAAGGTCACCTCCGGTCCGGCGATAGAGCGACCTGGCGACATTGCCGCCATCGTCACCAACCTCAACAAAGGGGATATCCTGTTTATCGATGAGGTACACAGACTGGGCAGGGTTGTTGAGGAGGTGCTATACCCTGTCATGGAGGAGTTTGCTCTCGACATTATCATGGGCAAGGGAGCAGGAGCCAGAAGCCTCAGGCTGAATCTACCACGCTTTACACTTATTGGAGCAACAACTCGGTTCGCGCTGCTTAGTCCACCCCTCCGCGATAGATTCGGCGCAGTATACAGGCTCGATTTCTATGACGAGGGCGCTATTGAAGCCATTCTTGCCAGGTCAGCCCGCCTCCTTGGTGTTGAAGCTGATAAAAAAGGTATAGAGGAAATCGCCAAGCGTGCCCGCGGTACCCCCAGGGTAGCAAACCGTTTTCTCAAAAGGGTTAGAGACTATGCTCAAGTAATGGCTAAAGGGGTGATAACCGCAAAGATAGCCCTGGAGGCGTTAGAGAAGCTCGAGGTTGACTCCATCGGTCTGGATGAAATAGACCATAAAGTATTGCGCACTATTATTCAGAAGTTTAATGGTGGCCCTGTGGGGCTGGATACCATTGCTGCCGCTATCGGCGAAGAGGCCGATACGATTATGGATGTCTATGAGCCTTATCTATTACAATTGAGCTTCCTGGAACGCACCCCCAGAGGCAGAACAGCCACTAGATTTGCTTATGAACATCTGGGTTTGTCCTATCCCAAGAAACAACACGATCAACCCACCCTTTTATAATAGAACAAGATTGCCAAGGGAATAAAATGGCTTCCATTCTACTGCACACCTGCTGTGGCCCTTGCTCTACTTATGTGGTGAAGTCTCTTCAGGATAAGGGGCTTGAGGTCACCACTTTCTGGTACAATCCCAATATCCACCCTTTCACAGAACACCAGCGTCGCCTTGAGGCTATGCAGACCTTCGCCAAAGAAACAAACCTGCCTTTTATTATCGCTGAAGGCTACGATATGCTCAGATATTTCCAGGCTGTAGTAGGCCATGAGAGCAACCGCTGTCCCGATTGTTACCGTATGCGTCTGACAAAAACCGCCGAAGCCGCTCATGAGAAAGGATTCGATGCTTTCACCACAACCCTGCTTATCAGCCCCCATCAGAACCACAACATGCTTCGTGAGCTAGGCGAGAGAATAGCCAGAGAGCACAGCGTGGAGTTTTTATACCAGGATTTCAGACCAGGCTTCAGAGAAAGCCACCGTATATCAAAAGAGCTCGGTCTTTATCACCAGAAATACTGTGGTTGTGTCTACAGTGAGTGGGAGAGATACGGCAAGGTAAAAGTCTAGCTAAAAGATTATCTTTTCCTCTACAAGTCGGTCAAACTCGATATCGGACAAGTCCAGCAGCCCTTTAAAGACATATTCGTTGTCCTGCCCCAGCAGCGGCCCACTGCTTCGAACTTTTCCAGGGGTTTCACTGAACTTCAAGGGGATGCCATAAAAAGCCTCTGCGCCTGTCTTGGGATGCTCCACTTTGACAACTAAATCTCGCTCTCTGAAATAAGCGTCACGATACTGTTCTTTGGCAATTAAGAAAGGCGCAGCCGCAACTCCAGCTTTTTGCAGGATACTCGTGACTTCTTCAGGGGTATGTTTTAAAGTCCACTCTGTTACAATCCTGTCCAGTTCATCCTGATTCAATAGCCTGCTGTACCTATCGCAGAACTTTTCATCATCAACCCACGCAGTATTACCTGTCACCTCACAGAAATTCTTCCATTCCTCCTCTGTCTTGACTGCAATCGATACCCACTTATCTTCGCCCCTGCACCTATAAAATCCATGCGGAGCCATCATCAGGTCACGATTACCACGAGGTTTTTGAATTCTACTGTTCATAACGTAGTCCATGAGCGGCTCGCCGAGCAGAGAAGTCGTTGCCTCCCACTCAGACAGGTCGACATACTGTCCCACACCAGTTCGATTGCGATGAATCAAGGCAATCAGCATGGCCAGCGCCCCATGAATAGCCGCCACATGGTCGCCATAGGCGAACCTGGGCCCGCAGGGTATGGATTCATCGGGGTAGCCAACTACGCTGTCCAGTCCGGCGAGTGCGGTGATAATAGGAGCATAACCTCTTGTCCCCTTGAGCGGGCCGGTATGCCCTGCAAAACAAAGAGACACCACTATAATGTCAGGCTTTATGGTTGCCAGAGCCTCATAGCCCAATCCGTATTTATCCAGTACTCCAGGAGTGAAATTATCGCAGACAATATCGCTCTTCTTAATCAACTGCTTCAGCAGTTGTGCGCCTTTGGGCTTGGTGAAGTCCACAGTAATGCCTTTCTTGCCTCTGTTCAATAGATGGAAAACAGGGTTAAGCTCCAGTATGTCGGGGTCATCCGCCACGATTGCCTCCGGAGTCTTTGACAATAGCTCCTTACGGCTGGCAGCCCCACCCATCCTGCCATAATCGATTCTGTTGCGAGATTCCACCTTGATGACCTCAGCACCCATATCCGCTACTATGTGCGCCATCTGCGGGCCAGCCCAGGCTGAACCGAAGTCAACTACTCTATACCCTTGCAGGGGATACAATGACATTTTGTGCAAGCCTCCTCATACAGAATAATTAGCATTCGAATGGGTCTAAATAACTCCGACTCTACGCAGCATCACCAGCTCTTCTTTAGAATACCCCAGACGCCCGCAATATATCTCCTCGTTATGTTCGCCCAGCAGAGGAGCGGGACGATTCAGCGCCCAGGGTGTTTTGGAGAACTTATAAGGCGCACCAACATACTTGAACGCTCCCGCCTCCACCCTTTCAACTGTGGCAAAAAACTTACGTTCGACAAGATGGGCATCGTTTAACTCGTCCTCCATGTTGTAAAGGGGTGCAAACGGTATGGCGTTCTTCTCGAAAAGCTCGAATAATTCTTTCTTTGTGCGCTCTATAAACCAGGGCGCCAGAAGAGCATCCACTTCCTCAGGATAATCGTCCTCCATAGCATGACGGTCTCTGTATCTGGGGTTTTTAGTCCATTCAGGGGTATCCATCAATTCCAGAAATTTTAACCACTGCCTCAATTGAGGTGCGCACAAAACCATATAGCCATCTTT
>DATKWL010000018.1:0-10514 GCA_035529555.1 Dehalococcoidia bacterium
TTCGAGCGTGACGAGCTGATTGACTTCACCATGAAAGCCTTCGACCACTTTGCTGAATTACGGAAAGGTCGAACAATGAGCGAGAGGACAAAAGTGATGTTGAAACGAGCCAACTTGGTGTTGGACTTTGACGACTTCAAGTTCCTCTCCTTCGAAAATCGTCTGCCCTACTACTGGACTGATGAACTGTCCAACCTCTTTGAGGATATCCAGAAAGTAGGCAGAAAGTCACCAGGGTATTAAGGGGGTGAAGCGTTGAAAAAGAATTGAAAAACAACAGTCGAACAACTAAAATTGAGGAGGAAAAATTGAATAGAGCAGAAGTATTGGAGCACATGGAGTCCATCTTGAACACTCAGGTGAGAGAGGTGGAGCACAATCCCCGAACCCGGGTATTGGTAACTCCCGAGATGGTTACCTTTCGCCCAGGTGGGGGGCAGCGACTCATGGAAATGACCCCAGGGGGTGTTCAGAGCATGGCCAAATTTGTTGGCCTCCCACTTCCACTCGCTGCCCATCTTCATCCGGAAACACTGGGCAACGTGACCACGGAACTGCTCGGCAGCAAGAACCGCTACAGCTTGGTGCTGAAGGACAGAGCTATCACCAACGTGGTGAGGAGGGGTGAATACCGCACCATCAATCCCGAGCGGGTCCTGCGGACTATTGAGAGCGCCATCCCAGAGGTTGAGTTCCACAGGGTCCTCGTCCTCGATGATTTGGTTACCAGCCTTGAGGTAATCGGGGATAGACGGCAGCCTGTAAGGTCAGGAGACCTGATTCAGGCCGGCGCCAACATCACCTTCTCACCGCTCGGCACCGTTGATCCCTTGGTGCAGAGTTACGCCCTGAGACTCGCCTGCACCAATGGAATGACCGACAACACGGTTCTCCGGGAATTCCACTATGGTCGTGGTGGTGAGGGTGACGATATCTGGCAGTGGTTTCGCAGGTCGGTTCGCCAGGCCTACGGTGCTCTGGATCACATTGTCAATCGGTATCGCCAGATGATTGATGAGGGGATCACCCCGGAGCACAGGGCACAGGTTCTGACCGCTATGCTGAGAGAGGCGAGAATCTCCGGTCAGGACGCCGAGGCGGTAAGGGCCTTGGCGATTGAGAACCCACCTGAAAACCGCTATGATATCCTGAACCTTATAACTCGGGCAACCTCCCACATAATTGAGCGTCCCCAGGCAGTGAGAAGAGCCCAGCTCGCCGCTGCCGGCTATGCTCATGAGCACACCAGTGGTCTCGAGTGCCCGCTCTGCCATACCAGGCGGAACTAAAGAAGCGTGCTCCCGCTGCCGGCGGGTGGGGAGATTTGCATGTTACCCCCTTGTACCCGTTCCGGCAGTGGGGGCTCCAGTAAGGACAATATTGTGAAAACACCAGGTCGATCAATTCTAACGTCGGCCGAGCGGTTGGTCGGGGGCGAGGACAAGCTGAAAGAGACCGGTGACCCAATCTGGATTGGATTTCTGAGAAGAGAGAGCAGCATCCAAGCTTAGTTTCGCGGCGTGGGGCTCCTGTAGCAAGCTTTCTGCATTATTCTCTAGGGCTATTTACTATGTAGAGGATAGCGACCATGTATAATTATTATGCCACAGAATATTGCTATAAGGTAAAAAAGTGCACTAGCAGCAGCAGTGCTGGCAAATGAAATACTCATGGCGAGCAGAATAGCGATCAAACCTATGAGTGGCATTATTTTATCTGACTTTACGAGGCTAAGGTCTATATCACTTTAAATAAATGGCAGGAGCCTTTTTGGATTTTCAATCATCATCATGTCTATCTGCTCATCAGTAATGCCGTATACCCGCATGAGAGGAATTACCTCGCGCAGTATATGGGCGTAACCCCAACCACCGTAGGAAACGAGCTGTATCTTTTGACCAATGTCCTGTGATAGTAAGATTTGGTTTATATATCCCATCTCGATGAGTTGCTTGATTTCCTTGATACGCCCCACGTCATTCGGCATATCGGGTAGGTGACCTTCAGAGAGGGCAACGCGGGCAGGATAGTAGCCTTCGAAACCGAACACATCGTACTCAATGTAACACCCGGCATCGAGCATTTTACGGCGCGTTTCCAGAAGAAAACCGCAGCGATCCATATGACTGATGACCACGCGGCTGAGGTAGGTACCAGCTTTAGCTAATACTTCTATTTCCTCAATTGGTGCGGCCTCATTACGTCCAGGATGTACCCAAAGCGCAGCGCCAGTCTTTTGTTGTGCGATGGCACCTGCCTGGAGGGATTTTCTCTCGTTATCTTTGAGCGGATAAGAACAGCCGAGCTCACCAATTACACCAGAGTGGATTTTAGTACCTTCAACGCCTACGTTGATGTCATTCACTATCTCCTGTGCAATCTCTTCAGGTGATTTATTATCCAACATTGGCTTCATATGAGGCGCATCTACATAGTAGCCTGAGCCCATGATAATATTGAGCCCCGTGGCCCTTGATATTCGTGTGAGGGCTTCTGGGTCGCGTCCGATGCCGACATTGGTCTGGTCGACGATGGTATTTCCGCCACGAAGTTTAAATTCCATGGCTTCCTTGACAGCTAGCTTTTCGTCGAGCAATACCTGACTGTCTAAATTGTCTTTAAAGTGATAGCGCACCCAGCTCAAGTTCTCCAGGGTTACTAGCTGATGAGCAAAAAATCTATCGCTAGGATTGCTAGGTTCAATGAAGTAGACTCCTTGGACGGTGCCGTCACACAGTAGATGCTCGTGAGGTAATGTAATTCCTAATTCTTCTGGCTCAATTAGGCCGAGCACGGTTTGCACTTTTCCAGAATTTTTTGAGATTGCCATGATAACCTGACCTCCTTGCTATTAAACAAATGGTAGAAGTTTCTTTGGGTTCACAATCATCATAGTGTCTATTTGCTCATCAGTTATACCGTATATCTTCATCAGCGGCACAACTTCGCGAAGCAAATGGCCATATCCCCACCCCCCGTATGAAACAAGCTGAATCTTCATACCGATATCATGCGAGAGCAAAATTTGCTTGATATAGCCTATCTCGATAAGTTGCTTTATTTCCTTGATGCGTCCCACATCATTGGGCATATCAGGCAAATGTCCTTCAGAGAGAGCCACTCGTGCTGGGTAGTATCCTTCCAAGCCAAAGACGTCATATTCAATGTGGCATCCAGCCTCCAGCATTTGGCGGCGGGTTTCAAGTAGGAAGCCACAACGGTCCATATGGCAGATAACAACACGGCTGAGGTCAGCACCGGCTTCAGCCAGTGCCTCCATGCACTCTATTGGTGATTTTTCGTTACGTCCGGGGTGAACCCAGAGAGCAGCTCCAATCTCTTGCTGGGCGAGAGCTCCAGCCCTGAGCACTTTTTTCTCAGTATTCCTAAGGGGATATGAGCAACCGAGTTCGCCAATAATGCCGGAATGTATCTTGGTGCCGTCGGCGCCAGCGGTAATGTCGTTCACTATCTCTTGTGCGATATCCACTTCGCTTTTCGCTGCTCTCTCTTCCCTGAATCTAGGGTCATCTACATAGTAGCCTGAACCCATGATGATATTAAGGCCAGTGGCCCTAGATATTCGCGCGAGTGCCTCTGGGTCACGACCGATGCCGATATTGGTCTGATCAACAATGGTCCCTCCGCCTTGGAGCTTGAAATCCAAAGCTTCCTTGATAGCTATTTTCTCATCAAAGAGCTGCTGATTGTCGAGATTATCTTTCAGGTGATAACGTACCCAACTGAGATTCTCCAAGCATACCGGTTGGTGGGCAAGCAACCTGGCGCTTGGAGCGCTGGGCTCAACAAAGTAAACACCACCAACCGTCTGGTCAATAAGCAAGTGCTCATGCGTCAGGGTTATTCCCAGTTCCTCCGGCTCAATAAGCCCAAGTACAGTTTGAACTTTGCCTACATTCTTCGAATTGCTCATTTATAATCAGTTCTCCCAGCTTTATATTTATTAGCTGCATTTGATGCAGTTCTAATTCAGACTCACCTTACCACTCACTTTGGGTAGCCAAGTGACGACCTCAGGGAAAATAATCATCAAAGTAATACCGATGGCGATAAGTATGATATACGGTATCACCCCTCGTATGATGTGCATGGTACTTATTCCCATCTCAGGGGTGGTGACCCCTTTCAGGTAGAAGATAGCGTATGCTAGTGGGGGGCTCAGAAAAGCCATCTGGAGGTTGACGCAAACCATCATGGCAAACCAAAGCTTGTCGAAGCCGAGCGCCGCCCCGATGGGAGTGATGATAGGCACGATTATGAAGATGATGCCTATCCAGTCAACAAACATGCCCAATATAAAGATGATGAACATGATGGTGGCGAAAGCGCCCCACTTGCCGAAGGGTGCGCTCATGATTAGGTCGGAGACCACATGACCGCAGCCGAGGCCAAGGAAGACGTTGGTAAAGGTAAACGCACCGGCAGCAAAGAAAATAACATAGGCGCCAACCAGGAGTGTTCGATACATCGTGTCTTTGAGTACAGGCCAGTTCAGCTTTTTATAGGCGGCGGTTAGTATTATCGATGCCAGTGCTCCTACGGCAGCCGCCTCAGTTGGAGCGGCGATGCCGAAGAAGATGCTACCGAGCACGGCAACAATTAAAAAAAGCAGGGGAAAAAGCGAGGTGAAAAGCAGCTTCACCTTTGTCCCCAGAGGTGCTGCCCGATCTTCAGATGGTATACTTGGGCCAATGTCCTTCTGAATAAAAGAGCGCATGGCAATGTATGTTATATACAAGGAAGAAAGCAGTAGGCCGGGCAGGAAAGCGCCCATGAAGAGCTTACCCACGGAGATGGACGCGGTCGGGCCGTAGATGACAAGCATGATGCTTGGTGGTATTAAGATTCCTAGGGTACCGCCAGCGCAGACTGCTCCACAGGCTAGGGATTTGCTGTATCCTCTCTGAAGCATTGCTGGTAGCGCAATGATGCCAAGCATGCTCACCGAGGCACCTATAATACCGACGCAGGCTGCCAACGCGGTACCTAGGACTATAACCGCCATGGCCAGCCCTCCTCGTAGCCCACCCATCCAGAGGTAAAGCGCGCCGAAGAGTTTATCCGCTACTCCTGATCGGCCTATCATATTCCCCATGAAGATGAAGAGAGGGGCTGCTAGGAAGATATAGTTGGTGGCCACACCCCACAGAGCATAATAGATTGTAGAGAGAAAGCTTGAACCCCAGGTGAAGAAACCGATAAGCAGGGCTATACCGCCGATTGAGAAGGCAAGAGGAAAGCCTACGAAAACGGCTATTATGACCGCTATCGTCATTACGATTGTAGCTATAATTGGACTCATATCAATCATGGACTTCGCCCTTTATCAGCTTGATTACGTTCTGGGCAAACCAGGCGATGCCCTGCAGCAAAAAAAGAAAGATGGCGATGACAAGCACCCATCGGAATGGCCACATCACCGGTGTGAAGGATGTTCCCATTGCCGATACCTCTTGTGTGATGACGGACTTTATGGCATGGGTAGTGGCAAAATACAGTAGCACGGATATCAATGGGAAAAAAATAAAGAAGGTGAGTACAGTATCAAGGATAGCCTGTGCTCTGGGGCTTAGTCTGCTGTAAACAATGTCAACACTTACATGGCCTCGATGTAGCAGCGTATAGGCGCCGCCAAGCACCATTAAGCTTCCGCCCAGCATGTAGCTAATGTCATAGGACCATACCGTCGGGGCGGAGAAAAGGTAACGCGCGCCGACGTCGTAAGTTATGGCAAAAATCAAGGCCAAGGAGAGCCAGCTGAATATCCGACCACTCCACTCGCTGGTTGAACAGATGCCATCTAATATCTTGCGCAAACCGTCTGCTCCTCTTTATCTGGGTGGCAGCGCCTCAGGCCTCTGCCTATGCCGGGCAACAATCCTGAAGCGCTGCCACTTTTTAAGACACTAGCGCCCAATAGGTGGTTGGACTAACTCTTTGAAGCTCCTGTAGTCTTTAAGGAAGTCGCGCTGTGACTGGAGGACTTTGGCGAAGAACGGGTCTTCAGCCGCGGTCTTGTCCATGAATTTATCGGACGCTTCGATTATCGCTTGTTGCACCTCATCAGAGAGAACGATTATCTCGAGTCCGGAATCCTGGATAAGAAGCATACCTTCCATATCCGCCTTTTCCATCTCAGCCCAGGACGGGAATAAACTGGCTTCGACTGCTTTCAAGACGATCATCTGCAGGTCTTCGGGGAGCTCTTCCCATTTATCTTTATTGACGTTGAACTCGCACCAGGACATGGGCGAGTGGATACCTGGACCTTGCCAATATTTGGCAATCTCGGTGAAGCCCATAGTGTAGTCATTTCCAGGCGTGGTGTACTCGAAGGCGTCGATGACACCTCTCTCCATGGATGGATAAATTTCACCACCCGGTAGCAATACCACCGAGGCGCCAAGCTCTGCCAGGACCGAGCCCCACATACCACCACTGCGGAACTTCAGGCCATTAAATGCGGATAGGTCGGTGATGGGTTTGTTAGACCAGGCAAAACACTCGGCAGATGAAAGTGCCCAAAAACCGGCATGGAAAACGTTGTCATAGCCGGCATTACCCAGCATCTCCTGGTAGAGTTCCTTGCCACCACCTATCATATACCAAATAACCTCTTCAGTGGGGCCAGGACCGGCGGGGTAGCCAGTCCAGAAGTTGGAGACTATGCCGACTTGGCCCTGATAGATGGAAGCTGGGCTGTTCATGGCATCAAGTGCACCTTCCTGTACCGCATCTAACTCCTGCATTGCTGGAACCAAAGCGCCAGGCGGGAAGTTGGTAATCTGAAGCCGACCACCGCTCATTTTATCAATGCTGTCAAGAAAATTGGAGCCAAGTTCAAACCATTTGCTGCCAGAGGCATGGATTTGCTGGCATTTCCATTTGTAGACCTTCTCTGGCTGCGCTGGCGCTGGAGCAGGTGCCGGTGCTGGGGCTGGCGCTGGAGCCGGTGCGGGAGCTGGTGCGGGTGTCGGAGCTGGGGCTGGGGCTGGTGCCGCACACCCAGCAGCAACTAATCCACTGACTAAGACAATTATCATCACAAGGGCTAACAGGATTTGTTTTTATGCATTTTCTTCTCCTATTTAAAAACACTACAGATAACCATTTGCATATTATACATTTTTGAAAATAATCACCTCCTCCACTGCATTTTTGAGGTTATCGTACTCAATTATGAACTTTGTGAATTTCGAAAACAACTGAAGACAGGATTTTAATCTAAAAAGAAGTGGCATCAACTGTCACAAATCAATAGCCGAGCAATGTTGACCTGCCCAACTCCAACGCAACCTGTTTAAGACAGACTAGCAACTGCTCTTCACTACTGCTGAGACTAATAAAATCCTCCACGTCGTTCAGTTAGGGTCTCTCCTCCAATTCACGTTTTAGCCTTGTGATTGCTATGCAGCAAATAGATAAGTTATCTGAGCCTCGCTACACATTCCCGAGAATTGTTACCTAACCCCTGGGCTTGCAGCCCCTGTCGTGGAGAGCGAAACATCCTGAGTACCAGTCTAGCAATCTAAAGGTTTGAAACACACGCCCGTTTAAAGCACGAAATTGAGGCATCTAAGAATCCTTGCACTGCCTCACATAAAAGCGTATATTTCTACTACGAAGTCTGCGATCGATGAGGAGAGTTAAACATGAACACGTATGTCAAGAACAAATTCAGAGTGCTGTGGGAGAGATATTTCGACGGCGCTGAATTGCCTATTTGCTTTTATTACACCGATGAAGAAGGACATGCAGAATTGGCTATGCCTAACTCGATGCCCAGATGCGTCATTGGAGCGATATCAGAAGTGAGGAAAGGGCGTTCTTTGTCTTTCAACGTCGATTCAATCGGCTGTCCTGGCGGGAGAAGATACCTTGGCTTTGCGGAAGGCCTCATGCCCAACTTCGAGTTTTTTCTTTCCTGTGGAATTCCGGGCAAAATGGAAGGGGAACGCTACAAGAAGACTCCCGAGCTCGTCATGGAGGCAATGAAATACTGGCCTACGTTTAAAGCACCTGCTCGTTTCGCAGTATTTAAGAGATGGGACATGATTGAGGAATCAGACTCTCCAGAGGTTATTGTATTTTTTGCCGAGTCCGATGTCCTCTCTGGCCTTTTTACCCTCGCCAATTTCGATGAAGTCGATCCAAACGGAGTATTTGCTCCATTTGGCTCCGGCTGTTCCACAATTGTACAGTATCCCTATTTGGAGAAAAACTCTGACCATCCCCGGGGAGTCATAGGGATGTTCGATGTTTCAGCACGTCCCTCTGTTCCCCAGAACACCGTGACCTTTTCTATTCCCATGAACAAGTTTATCAGGATGATTGAGAACATTGAAGAAAGCTTTCTTGTTACCAAATCATGGGCTAAGGTGCGGAAACGGATAGGCTTGGTTTGAACATTCGTCAGAATGTTGGCTTACACCCAATAAACCGCAGCCTACATCCAGTTAGCAGGGGCTCTGACAGTCTGCGACAGTTCAGCTCTCGGCGACATGATTTTATCTCAATAGTGATTCTATGATAGACTATTCCATGTGTCCAGATACTTTGTCTTTGCTGTTGTTAGCTTATCGTTATTGTTGATTGCTATCAGCGGCACAGCCATCTCGGTTGCTTTCCCTGTAATCACATCCTCTTTTGGTGCCTCATTAATTTTGGCGGGCTGGGTCTTGAGCGTCTATCAGCTAGTAGCCACTGCCGCCATGCCATTAGCCGGGAAAGCCGGGGATATCTTTGGAGGGAAACTCACCTTCATGGTTTCTTTATCCGTTTTCACCGTTGGCTCTTTGCTCTGTGCCGTAGCCCCTAACATCCAATTCCTTATTGCGTCCAGGGTCATTCAAGGCATCGGTGGTGGTAGTTTTTTGCCTCTAGCTGCAGGCATAGTCGCTGACGAATTCCCCAGGGCAAGGCAGCAAGCGATAGGGCTCTTCACTAGCATTTTCCCCATCGGCCAGATAATCGGGCCAAACCTTGGAGGCTGGATGGTTCATGCTTTCGGGTGGAGGTCCATATTTTGGTTCAATATCCCCCTTGGTGCCATCGCCTTCATCGCTTCAGCTTTCCTACTACAGTCTGGACAAAGAGAAGAAGGACATATGGACTTGGTGGGAGCGAGCTTATTCACCGGTTCGCTTTTCGCTTTTATCAGTGGTCTCAGCGAGATGGGTAGTAGTAAGGACGAGTCGTCATGGGTAATATCTGGACTGCTGTTGGTAACTTCGGTCATCCTTATCATTGCTTTCATCCGACACGAAGGCAAAAGCAAAAACCCCATCATTGACCTGCAAATTCTCAAGGAAAAGCCTTTTATAGCTGCCAATATTTACAACTTCATATATGGTGCCTGCATCTTTGGCCTCATGTCGTTCGTTCCTCTTTATGCCGTTTCCGTATACGGGATGTCCACCCTTGAAAGTGGCCTTATCCTAACGCCAAGGTCTGTAGGTATGATGGCTGCCTCAACGGTAACCAGCATTTTCTTGATGCGGTGGGGCTATCGCTGGCCGATGCTAATTGGCACCATCACCATAGTGTTTAGCCTTTGCCTGCTTGGCGTTGAATCTCCAGGCATCAATGTGCTTGGGATTCAACTGAGTAGTACTGCGTTGCTTGTAGTGATTATGTTGCTATCAGGCATTGGTATGGGTGTTGCTTCCCCGGCTGCCAATAACGCCTGTATTGAACTCATGCCGCAGCGAGTAGCTACTATAACTGGCGTGAGAGGCATGTTCCGCCAGAGCGGAGGTACCATAAGCATTGCTGTCACTTCTCTCTTGCTGGAAAACATTGCTGATATGGCCCACGGCTTCGCTCTGGTTTTCTTTGGTTTAGCTGCCGTCATGGTCATAACTGCTCCGTTTGTCTTCGCTATGCCGAAAGGTCCTTGGGCACTGCCGTTAGCTAAGGCGGCAAGCAATCAACGACGTTGAAGTCTGCTGAGCGTCTTCTCCTCAGTACATCTCTAGCTGGAATTATTCCACGAACGCGATAGGTATTTCTCCGAGGAAGTGGCTTGCTGACTGGGAAAAAGTACTTGCCTCTTACTTAGCTGATAGGAAGGCGTTGCAGAGGAAAGCAGTGGCTATTCTGGAAGAGAAGACCGGATACAAGGTAGGTGATTATAGAGATAAATTTGCCCCACCCTTCCTCTGCTCCTATACTGCTGGCCACTTACTTTATAAATCAGCTCTGGATTCTGTTTTGAAACACGCCGCAGCGATAACATGGAAGACGGCCTTATTGCCGATACCGTGTCAGGTACGGTAAAGCACCATCACTCGATCCTGGCGGAAGCTCCGGGAACTGAGGAAATGACACGGTGCAATATATTGGCCGCGTATCAGGAACTCCTATCATCACATGAATTAAATCATGTTAACATTACGTTTGGAATTCTAAAAGAATCAGCTGCCAGGGTAAGGCTGAGTGGCTTCAACATCAGGCGCAATGGAAGGACCCGGGATGTAGGAAAAGCCGAGCTG
>DATKWL010000019.1:0-4746 GCA_035529555.1 Dehalococcoidia bacterium
ATTCACCCTTGGCAGCCTGCAGGCCCGCATGGATTCTGTCAAGCGGGAGTCGTAATGTGGAAGCCGGAGATCCCGCCCGAAGTACCAGGGCTGATCGAGCAAGTCAAGGGTATATGGCATAAGCTCACACAAGCCGAGCGACAGGAAGCCTTCCAGTTACTAGAGGAGGCCCTGAAGAGTCCAGAAGATGGATGGCCGGTGCTGTACGTTAATAGAGAGACTGGGCGGCCTTATGTGCCCCACACAGTCGAAGAGGATATAGCCGTTCACTCTGACGCGCCGAGGTATCTCTTGGTTCGCGGGGGAGAGGGAGGCGGAAAGTCGGTGGCGGGGATAGTTAAGACATTAAACCGTATACGTAGAGGTATGAGTGGTTTGATGTGCTCGCCAAACTTGCCCCACTACAAACGGTCACTATGGCCGGAATTTAGACGATGGTGTCCGTGGGATATGGTAGTTCCCTCACATCAACGATACAGCAAGCAAGAGTGGGAACCGCACGAGCCCTTTACCATAGTATTTAAGAATCACGCTGAACTTCACTGCGCTGGTATTGAGCGACCGCGCTCTCTGGAAGGCCCGAACATCAACTTCGCCCATTTTGATGAGGCGCGGTTGCATCCAGACGAGAAGGCCCTGACAGTACTGGATGGGCGCATTAGAATTCAGGGGAAGAATGAAGAACCACCACAGATGTGGTTTACGACCACCCCGGCGATGAACTGGCTCTATACTTATTTCGGTCCACTATTGTGCAAGTGTAAGACTTGTGGGGATATCGAGATAGAACTTACAGACCTCGGCGGGATGAAGTGTCCGAAGTGTGGGGGGCTTGACATTGTTGTCACGGATCTCTATCCGGCCTTCAAGGAAGACGCCAGGGACGTGGTACTTTTGACCGAAGGAAATGAAGCCAACACCTTCGACGGCTTTGCGGATAAGCGTGGCCAGTCATTAACAGAGAAAGAGAAGCGGGTCTTGCTCAACGCGGAGTGGGAAGATCTTACCGATGGTGAGCCGTTCTTGCCCTCCATCATCTGGTGGGATTCGTGCAAGGAGGACCTTCCTCCTCTTGGCAAAGATGAGCAGCTGGTTATTTCCCTGGACGCGGCGACCGGCAGGCGCACTACAGAGAGTGACTGCTTCGCCATCACGGGTACGACCAGGCATCCGAACCAGAAATATTTCGACAAGGTTGCGGTCAGGATAGCAGAAACCTGGCAGGCACGGCCCGGTGAGAAGATAGATTATCTCGGTACAGAGGAAAATCCGGGTCCAGAACGGTTCTTACTCAGGCTTTGTGGCTATCGAATAACTGAATACGGAACATACAACTTTGACCCAGATTTACAGCATAACGTGATGGTCGTGACCTATGATCCGACAGAATTACACGACATGGCCCAGCGATTATACACACATGAAGGAATTGTATGGTTTTCTGAGTTCTCGCAGGGCAACCAAAGACTAGAAGCGGACAGGCAGCTGCTAGAATTGATTAAAAATCATCGAATAGTACACGATGGGAACGAAAAACTACGAGAACATATCAGAAATGCGGATAGAAAACTGGATTCTACAGGAAGGCATATGAGGATAGTAAAGCGTAATGAGAGCCAGAAGATCGATCTTGCGATTGCTTTGTCAATGGGTTCTTTCATGACTTTACATCTTAACCTGCTTTAGAGAGGATCTTGATGAGTAAGACGAGGCGTAGGGACCCAGTTAGCAAACAGACTAAGCAAGAGCGGCTTGCTAGTGAGTGGGAAAGATTGGTGGAGAAGAATCGCGTGAAGACCGCTTCTAGAAAGCAAGTCGTGCAGCCATCTGGGGTGCAAGAAATTATAGAATCCAAACAAGTCCCTGCCGTAATTTCTTCTGGGGAAGTGGAAAAGGCCGAGGGGCCTCGTGTGGCAAGTGTTCAGGCGGTTCCTCCAGATACCGGAGAAAGCGGCGGGTTGCTTTGGTGGACGGGCGGAACGGTCGATGACTACGTACCAATAGAGGAATATGGAAGCCGCAAACGCCAGGATGACCTACGTGCGTTCGCCCTGGTTGCGCCAATGGTGCTAAACGCCGAGTCTGTATTGACCAAGAAGATGCAAGCCCTGCAGTGGTCTGTTGAGGCCGGTCGCAATACAGCCGAGAAGTGGCAGAACATCCTTAACAACTTAGACAACGGGGACGGATGGGACACCTTTATCGCAAGATGGGTTCGCGCCTACTCCGAGAGCGACTATGGGGGCTATGCGGAAATCCTTCGTGCTGCCCCTCGGTGGGCAGTAGATGCTGGCGGTGAGCTTACCGAACGCGGAAAAGAGGCGATGGAGTCTGGGCGTGACCGTACCTGGCCCATTGTCAACGCCCAGGTGATGGACCCTGTTCAGTGCGCTCCTTCTGCGGATCGCGATTTCCCACTTATCTATTTCAATACCCACACTGGCGCGAAGCATCGGCTGCGCGACCATCAGTTTATGCGCATTATGGATATGCCGGGGGTAGATGACAACAAGCCCAAGCAAGGGGTCTGTGCTGTTAGCAGGGCAGTGTGGGCGGCACAGGAAGACCGTATGACCACGCGCTATACTTTCGAGGCGATTTCGGAAAACCCAGGCACTGGAATGGTGCTCGCCAATGTAAACCAGAATCTTCTGGAAACGGCGCTAAAGTCCGCAAATCAAGATCGTATGGCGCGTGGGGTCGTTTATTACAAGGGAATGATATTCCTGCCGGTGCTAAACCCGTCTGGGTCGGTCAAGCTAGAATACCTCACCTTTTCTCACCTACCTGAGAACTTTAACCGTACCGAAGACTACTCGCGTATCAAGGAAATCGTCGCATCCGCCTTTGGCCTGGACGTGCTCGAACTTGGCTCCATTCCTGGTCACAACCTTGGATCTGGTGCCCAGGCCACAGTAGCTGCCGACAAGGCTCGCGGGAAGGGGATCGGCGCTCTAATCCAGGGGGTCGAGCGGCAATTCCATATGAAGTTCCTTCCGCCTAGCGTGCAGCTTCAAATCAAGAAGCATGACATTGGCGAGCAAAAGGACCGTGCGGAACTTGACCAGTTCTACTTTCAGAACGCGCAGGGAATGATGGCTTCTGGGGCGTTTACCGCCGAGATGGCCCTGCAGTATCTGGCCGACATGGGGTCTATTCCAATGGAGTACCCCTATATGCTGGTGGACCTTACTTCTACCGAGGAACTTGATGACTCCGAGGCTTCCGATAAGAGATTGAAGCGAGAAGGCCCACGGGTGAAGATTGATCGTTCTGGTCGTGTCGTGTGGGCCGAAAAGCGCGTGCTCGTGGCCCGTAAGGAGTTGGGAAAGCCTATCGAGGCCGTTATCACTGATGAGGACAAAAGGGCTGCGCGGGAACGATTTGAAGCGTGGTTTCCTGAGCGGGTGGGGAAACTGAATGCCCAACCCCCTGCGGCGTGAACAAAGCGACCAAAGATCGCTCTTTGCCCGCTCTGTCCAGACGTGCTATTGGGGGGTACTTAATAGTATACCTCATTTTGAGAGGATTGTCAAGTGCCTTGGACTGATTATCCTGAACGAAATCTATACATAGACGAAGATACTGGAGAAGTACTTACTTACGATCAGACCTTTGATCTCATAGATGAGATTATAGACTATCAGGGCGATGACGCGGCTGTAACTTTAGAAGAGATGGTTGCAGATGGGACGATCACCGTAGAGGAGTGGCAGAGGTCGTTTGGGGATGTCTTGAAGTGGCTGTATTTGATCCTGGCCGCCCTTGCTTTCACTGGTACCGTAGCCTTATTTGATGATGACTTTCGTAAGAAGCTAGAGAAGGTATTGCAGGAGCAATACAATTTTTTGGCAAGGTTTGCTCTTGAAATCGCAGCGGGAGTTATAGTTGGTGGAGCTATTCTTCGTCGGATGCGGATGTACGTAAATAGTTCCAGACAGGCATTTTGGATGGCCTGGGACGAGAAGATGAAGGCTAGTGGGTATACGGAAGAAAAGTGGGAGGCGTTGGGAGATAAGAACACTTGTTCTAGTTGCTCTGATGCAGATATGCGTGGATGGGTAAAAATCGGTGCGTTCGGCCAACCAGGCTCAGGTATTGTAGAAATACATCCTGCTACAACTATCTGTGCGGGATTGACATCGTGCAGGTGTAGAAAACGATACAGGAAGATATAATATGTTCACAATGACCGTTGAATCACACGTCCCAGCTTTTATCGCTCAACTTCAGCGGGTACAAGATTCTATGAAGGCTGAACTTTCGGTCCAAGGAAAGGAGATCAATCGCCTCTACAACCAAACGTCCAATACCTGGAAGGCCCAACCGAGGTTTATGCAGAAGGTTGAGATGAATTCAAAGCAGGACAGTGTGACCGTATGGGCAGAGGATCGTATCTATTGGTTTGTTCACGAGGGGGTTTCTGTGATGCGGGCTGTTCTCACGAATCCATATGTGGCGCGAACGGCTCCTGGTGTGCTTAGTTCTAGAACGGGCAGTGGTGAAAGACTATACGCAAGCAAAAAGATAAACAAGAAGTCTTACAAACCACGCAAATTCACGCAAGCCATAATCAAGCGTATAGAACCTGGATTCAAAAAGCGTATGCAATCGGCAATGTTAAAGGGCGTAAAGTCCTATGTAGGTTTTTAGGAGGATTCAGATGGCTGGTAATCAACCAAACAAATTCAAGATGTTGACGGCAGATGCTGTCAAGCGATGGCTTTTTACTGACAACATGAATGC
>DATKWL010000020.1:0-11527 GCA_035529555.1 Dehalococcoidia bacterium
CCTGTTTACCCCAGGTGGTTATGCATTTTGTGCCTCTGTTGTCCACACGGATATAACCGGTGCTTCCATATATCTCCAGATACATATATTCAGACCACTCGGTCCAGGATGAATGTATGAAGGCCAGTTTTCCTTTGTCAAAGGTGAATATCCCCATGCCGTTGTCCTCGAGGGGGCTTATCTGCCAGTGAAGAGTAGAAACTTGACCGACACACTCTCGCGCCTCGCCCATGAACCAGCGCGCGAGGTCGAGCAGGTGACACCCATTATCCAGAAAGGTACCCCCGCCGGATAAATCGGCATCGGAGAACCACATCTTAGTAGGCCAGCCGGCGTTTCCTACCCAACCTCTCAGAAAGAGCACATCGCCGATAGCTGAATTATTGAGAAGCTCTTTGGCTTTCTGGACACTGGGGAAATATCTTAGATTTGAACCAACTTTTAGAAAGCTATCGGTTTTTGCGGCTGCCCTGATGATTTCTTTAGCTTCCTCAGGGTTTCTGGCAAGGGGTTTCTCACACCAGACATGTTTGCCCTTTTTAAGGGCTTCAACTGCAATGGGATTGTGCAATTTATTAGGCACTGAGACAACTACGAAGTCGATATCGCGTCTGTTCACCGCTGTCTCCCATTCGGGATGAAAGTCGCAGCCTATCTCCTTACTGAACTTCCTGGCTGCTTCAACATCGTTGTCGGAGAGACATACAAGCTCCGTTTGAGGATTACTGGATATCGACTTCATTCTGCGTATTCCCATCCTGCCACAACCGATTACAGCAAATCTCAGTTTGTTAGACATATCACACAACCTTCACTAGTCGCAGTAGGTGAAAAACCCCGCAAAGGATGAATTCAAGGTCTTTTGCATTAGATTATAACACTTGGGGTTACAATGGAAAGGCACGAAGGGATGGACATATTCCCTGTATATCCTACTGGGGGGCTCTTCCTGCTGAATCTTGATATCCATATAAAGACGCTGCCACCTTTCCTCTCTTTATGCAAAACACATGTCAGCTACGGATACATGTGGCGGCGTTCATGAATCACTCTACATATATATGTTGACTAATTTTATATCATTTATAAATGTTAGTGTCAAGGGGAATCGCTCTAGACTTTTGCCAGAGCATCCACACGGCTTCTCCCCTTTCTTGCCCTGATTCGACCTCAGATGGTATACTGGCAACATACTTGACAGGTGGTGAAACATGGGTCCTCTTGCAGGAGTAAAAGTTCTGGACTTATCCAAATACGGGCCGAGCCGCTACACGTCCATGATTCTGGCTGACCTCGGCGCTGAGGTGATTGTGGTCGAGATGCCAAAGAACGCCGGACAGACCCTCGATGTGGTGTCCGATGATGTAGGGTCATTATATGTAGGGCACAATCGCAACAAGAAGTGCATTGTGCTTAATCTGAAAGCAGATGAAGGCAAAAAAATTCTCTACCAGATAGTAGAGAAAATGGATGTTACTATTGAGGCCAACCGCCCCGGTGTACTCAAGCGCAGGGGCATGGACTATGAGTCTCTCAGCAGAATCAATCCCCGTATTATCTATTGCTCAATTACAGGATACGGGCAGGATGGGCCATACGCACAAAGAACAGGACATGAAATCAACTTCGCCGCTGTGTCGGGGGTCATGGCGCTGACAGGAAGCAAGAACGGCCCGCCCGTTTATCTGCAGTCACCTTCCATAGCAGACCTTCTGGGAGGAGTTACCCACGCGGTAATGGCCATTACTTCTGCTCTATATGCGCGTGAGAAGATGGGAAAAGGACAATACATAGATGTCTCCATAACAGACGGAACAGCATTTTATCACTGGATTGACGGCCAGGCTTATCTTATGAACGACACAATGCCCGAAAGGTCAGAACTGCCCACTGGCAGCGACATGGCCTGTATGAATACCTACAAGTCAAAGGATGGAAAGTACTTCACAGTTGGCTGTGCTGAGCCCTGGCTCTGGGAACACTTCTGCCAAATTCTAGGAAAAGAGGAGTTCCTCGCCAACCAGTTCGAACCGGTGGAGAAGCAGAAAGAGATGTACCAGGCATTCTCGGAGGTCTTTGCCACAAAGAACAGAGCTGAATGGATAAAGCTACTGGATGAGTCTGATATCGGTACCGGACCAGTATATAACTTTGAGGAACTCTTCTCAGACCCGCATTTTAAGCACCGCAAGGTTTTAGTTGAGGTTGAGCACCCCAAACTGGGTAAGATAAAGCTCCTTAACACCCCATTCAAATTCTCCGAGACCCCGGCGGAGGTGAAGACAAGTCCACCGCTCTGGGGAGAGCACACCCGGGAAATCCTCGTCAATACCCTGGGTTACAGTGAAACACAGCTCAAACGCCTTTACGAAGAGGGAGTTATAGAATAGGTTATTGGGCAAATGTTCCTGATGTGTTAAAATTAATAGAGGAGAGCGAGAGCCAACTTGCTGGTTCTCGCAAAATTTTGTCTGAATAATCATTATGCCTGAGCAGGCTTTACGTCATCTAAAAGTAATCGAGCTATGTAATCTGGTCTCAGGGCCTTATTGCACCAAGCTTCTGGCTGACCTCGGCGCAGAGGTGATAAAGATTGAGCCGCCCGGAACCGGCGACCTAGCCAGACGCAGAGGCCCGTTTCTAAAAGATACACCTCACCCTGAGCGCAGCGGCCTTTTCCTTTACCTAAACACTAGCAAATTAGGTATCACCTTAGACATCAAAACACCCACAGGGCAAAGTATTTTCAAGGAGCTAATTGAACAGACCGACATCTTTGTTGAGGACAATCCCCCTGCAGTGATGGATGAACTGGGATTAACCTACGATGAACTTAAGAAAATCAATCCCCGCCTTGTCATGACCTCCATCACCCCCTTTGGCCAGACAGGCCCCTATCGGGACTACAAGGGTCATGAACTCAATGTTTTCCATTCCGGCGGAGAAGGTTATATGATGCCCATAGAGTCCACCTATCCTTTCCGGGAACCACTTAAAGGTGGCGGGTTAGTAGGCGACTGTGTTTGCGCACTGAGCGCCTCCCTGGCAACCCTTGCCGCTGCATATAGTATGTTTGCCACAGGCAAAGGGCAGCATGTTGATGTATCCAAGCAGGATGTGTTGATGACAATGGTCGGGCTTGAGGTAGCGATGTACACCTACAGCGGCACAGTTCGTACCAGGCATAAACGGAAAGCTATGCTGGCGGCACCAAAGGAATGTCAAGATGGTTACATTATGATGTCAGCCTTCGGTGATCGCGACTGGCAAGTTTTTTCCCGATTCATTGGCAAAGATTCATGGGCTAAGGAAGATAGGTTCAGCACCCCGATGAAACGCTGGGAGAATTCCGACGAAATAGACCAGTATGTAGAGGAATGGACAAGGCAATATAAGCTAGACGACCTGTTCCACCGACTTCAAGCAAAAACCCTTGCGGCTGCACCTGTAAATACCTCAAAGGATATAGTAAATTCCCCTCAATTGCAGGTCAGGGGCTTCTTTGCTGCGGTTGAACATCCCAAAGCTGGCAAGCTGAAATACCCCACGGCATCCTATAAATTCTCCGAGTCGCCTTTTGCTTTCAATCGTCCCGCCCCCCTGCTCAGCCAGCATAATGAAGAGGTCTATTGCGGCCGACTTGGCTATAGCAAAGAAGAACTCGCCAAACTGGCGGAAGTTGGGATTATATAGAGATTGATGATGCGCCGTTGTTCGAAATATGTTAAAATACTTCCTGGAGCTGCGAGAGCCAACTTGCTGGTTCTCGCAAAATTTTGTCTGAATAATAGTTATGCCTGAGCGGGCTTTAGGTCATCTGAAAGTTATCGAGCTATGTAATCTGGTCACAGGGCCTTATTGCACCAAGCTTCTGGCTGACCTCGGCGCAGAGGTGATAAAGATTGAGCCTCCCGGAACCGGCGACGCAGCCAGACACAGAGGCCCCTTTCTTAACGATATCCCCCACACCGAACGTAGCGGCCTCTTCCTCTACCTCAACACCAACAAATTAGGTATCACCTTAGACATCAAGACTCCCACAGGTCTAAGTATCCTCAAGGAACTAATTGAACAGACCGACATCTTTGTTGAGGATAATTCTCATGCAGTGATGCAGGAGCTGGGATTAACCTACGATGAACTTAAGAAAATCAATCCCAGACTGGTCATGACCTCCATCACTCCCTTTGGTCAGACAGGCCCCTACCGGGACTATAAGGCATACCAATTAAACTTGTACCATTCAGGAGGGGAGGGTTACCTCCTCCCCATTCAATCACCTGAGCCCAATCGAGAGCCGGTGAAAGGCGGTGCTCTGGTCGGCGATTGCATCTGCGGGCTGAGTATAGCCATAGCTACGCTGGCTGCTGCATACAATATGCACGCAACCGGCATAGGACAGCACATAGATGCATCAAAGCAGGATGTCATGATGACAATGGTTCTTCTGGAGATAGCCATGTACGCAAACCTGGGGGTAGTGCGCAACAGGCACAGACGTCCCATCCTTATGCCAATACCGATGGAATGCCGGGACGGGCATATTATGATTTCGGCATTGACCGAGCGAGAATGGCAGGACCTGATGCATTTAATGGGTAATCCACAGTGGGCGTCTGATGAAAGGTTCTCCCACTGGATTCAACGGCACCTGCATGGTGACGAAATCAACCCGCATGTTCAGGAATGGGCGAAACAATTTAAGAAAGACGAGCTATTCCGTAAATTACAGGCGAACGCACTTGCTGCAGCTCCGGTGAACACTCCAGAGGACTTAGTGAAGTCTCCCCAAATGGAGGCGCGCGGCTTTTTTGTGGAGGTCGAACATCCAGAAGCAGGTAAGCTCAAGCATCCTACCGTCGCATATAAGTTTTCCGCAACACCCTGGAGAGGAGAGCGCGCGGCGCCTCTACTCGGGCAGCATAATGAAGATATCTACTGTGGACGATTGGGTTACGATGAGGAAGCCATAGCGAGGATGAAAGAAAACGGAGTGATTTAGAGAACGAGGTTTTCCAGATGAAAAGGTCAGCTTTGGAAGGTGTGAGAATAGCCGATTTCTGCTGGTTGTGGGCAGGCTCGTACGCTACAGGCTTGCTTGCTTTCCTGGGAGCAGAAGTTATCAAGATTGAGAGCATGCAACGTGTAGACCCCTCCAGAATGATGACTCTGACTATCGGGCAGTCATTCGAGGGGGTAGACCACTCTCCTGTTTTCAACAGCATTAACCTCAATAAGATGTCTGCTAAGCTCAACCTTAAACACCCTAAAGGAATTGAACTGGCAAAGAAGATCATACAGATAAGCGATGTGGTTAGCCAGAATATGCGCCCGGGAGCTATGGAGAAGATGGGGTTAGGCTACGATGTATTGAAAGAGGTCAAGCCCGACATAATCATGCTCTCCTCGTCAGCTTTCGGGGCTGAGGGTCCTTTAAAGCGTTATGGAGGCTACGCACCAAGTTTTGCAGCTTACAGCGGCGTTACGCATTTAACAGGTTACAGCGATGGGCCCCCGAACCCTATGACAGGTTCAACCGACCTCATGAGCGCTACCACCAGCGCTTTTGCTATTATCGCTGCCTTAAACTACCGGCAGCACACCGGCAAAGGACAACATATCGACCTCTCCTCCGTGGAAAGCCTGGCTGTCTTCACTGGAGATGCCCTGATGGACTATATCATGAATAGCAGAGTACAATCCCGCAAAGGAAATAGGGACAATATTATGGCGCCTCATAACTGTTATCGCTGTCGCGGTGATGACAAGTGGGTCAGTATTGCTATCGCCACTGAGGAGGAATGGCAGGCTTTTTGCAGGGTTATAGGCAATCCCGCGTGGGCAGGCGCTGATAAATTCTCGGATGCTTATAACCGCTGGAAGAATCAGTATGAGCTGGACGCATTGGTTACGGAGTGGACGGTCAATTATACCCATTATGAGGTAACAGAGATGCTGCAAAAGGTCGGGGTTGCTGCTATGCCCTCTTTCAGCAATCAGGAGATATTCAGCGACCCCCACTTCAAAGAACGCAAATTAGCCGTTGAAGTTGAACACCCTGCAATGGGCAAACAGGTTGTCCTGGGACCCCCCTGGCGCCTCTCCGAAACGCCAGCCAAAGTAACAAAGGCTTCCCCCGTAATCGGAGAGAACGACGAATATGTGTTTGGCGAACTCCTCGGCATGCCCGTCAGCGAGATAAAACAGTTGATAGCAGAACAGGTAATTTATTAGCAGACAAATCAGCCCATTTGTTACTCAGATATATACTTTAGCAGAGATTCGCACTCCTCTTGCAGAATAACTAAATTTAGTGTATACTGTAGGTTAATAGTTACAGTTTAGGTTATTACAAGCTTCCTAGAATCCTCGGATTTGTTTCAAGTATTGGATGACCGGACTCTAACTTGAATCTAAAAGAGAGGAGGTCGTCCAATGAGTTTTCAGGACAAGTCGATCCAGTGCTCCGATTGCGGTACCACGTTTACCTTCAGCGCTGAAGACCAGGAGTTCTTCCATTCCAAGGGCTATACCAATGAGCCCAAGCGCTGTCCCTCGTGCCGCCAGGCAAGAAAAACAGAGCGTTACGGAAGTAGCGGCCAGGGTTATGGAGCGCAAAAGCAGATGTTTCCTGCCGTATGCGCCGAGTGCGGCAAAGGTACTCAGGTGCCGTTTGAACCGCGTGGAGACAAGCCGGTGTACTGCAGCGATTGCTATCGCAAAGTCAGACCGAGCAGGTAAGCCAGAGTGAACCTCAAGTCACGTCCGGGCTGGACAACCGACCCGGACGTGATTCTGGAAAGTATGCGTTTTGTCATTAGAAGTGTCGATATATGAAGGTGAGTCACAGGACTCTTTGTTGCGTCGCTTTCAAAGAATGGTACAGACGAGTGGCATTTTGCGGGAAGCCAAGTCTCGTAGCAGGTTCGTTTCCAAACGAGACGCTGCTCGCATAAAGGCCAAGAATAGCGCACGTAGAAGGAGAAAACAGCGGCAGCCAACTTATTAATTATAGTCATAAGCTAACGAAAGGAGCATTAAATGAAGATATATGTAGGCAACTTGTCTTATGACGTCACAGAGGAAGAACTGCGCCAGGAATTCTCCGCTTTTGGTAAGGTTGAATCTGTGAGTATCATAACTGACAAATTCAGCGGAAGAGCTAAAGGATTTGCGTTTGTTGAAATGCCTGCGGTGGCCGAAGGGCAAGCCGCAATCGCTGGCCTCAACGGGAAGACGTTGAAAGACCGAACACTCAACGTAAATGCAGCACGGCCTCGCTCCGATGACAGGGGCGGCTCCTACGGTGACAGGAGAGGTGGCGGCGGCGGTGGCGGCAGTAGGTTTGGAGGAGGAGGGGGAGGAGGAGGAGGAGGGCGCAGAAGATACTAAACCCTCTTTTCATCTTATTCTAATTCAGAAACAGAAGATATATAAATAACTCCGAAGGCGGTTGGCCCGGACGTTAATAACAACCATTGGCCAAACCAAGCTCACTGCCTAAAAGGGCGTTTTATATGAATATCTTTGTGGGCAACTTATCTCTTGAGGTCACTGAGGAGGAACTTCGACAAGAATTCATGGCTTTCGGAGAAGTGATATCTGTTATCATCAAGAACGACAAATATAGTGGTAGTGGACGACCAAAGGGATATGGATTTGTCGAAATGCCCTCAAAGCCTGCTGGTGAAGCCGCAATTGTCGGCCTCAAAGGTAAAAGATTAAGAAGCCGGGTTATCAATGTTATTGAGGCTCTTCCTCTTTCCGACAAGAAAGGTATAGGAGCCTTTGCCGGAAGAGTGGACAACCGGTTTAATCGAAAAGCAAGGCAGAGAAGATACTAAATCAGTCGTGTGCTACGGTTAATCAGGTCCTACTATAAAAACTATCCCTCTTGGCTCAAATAGCTAAAAGAACTACACCAGCACGAGCTTATATTCCATAGAGCCCATCTTCAGCTTCTCCGCTGTCTCGATCTGAATCAGGCTGCTCGTATGGTGCATCTTCCCCAGCATGTCAGGTGGTTTAGCTTTCGTAGAGCCAGGGATAACAGGCGACTTGTCAATCAAATCAAGTGATGCCTTATCGATAGCCACGGGGTCTAACGAAAATGCAATGCCCACATCCTGAACGATAGGATTCCCTGAGGGAGCAGCGCAGTCACAGGCAGGAACAACATCCTGAATGAAGTTAACAAAGGCGACCTTGCCTTTGTATGATGAAAGTACAGCGCTGGCTGCATGGCCTAAATATATTTGCAGTTTTTCTTTCGAGCCAGGAGGCCAGATCCAGCAATGTGACGAGCAACTGAAGAAACAGGTGCCGCAATAAGTACACTCCACAGATGCTTTCTTCCGAGGTCTTCCATCGACTATTTCCAGTGCGTGTGTGGGACAGGCATCAACGCATTTCTCGCACTCGTTGCATTCTTTTTCCTCGGCAAATATGGGTTCGTTTACTGCGTGCTGTGCTCTCTTGCTCTCAGTTGACACACAACCCATCCCCAGATTCTTCAAAGCACCGCCGTAACCGGTAAGCTCATGTCCTTTAACATGGGACAGGACAATCAAACAAGAGGATTTCAAAATCCCAGAAGGGACTTTGACCTCTTTGAGTTTACACCCGTCGATTCGATTCTTAATCGTGATGGTCTGCAGGTCATCCTTATCGTCAGTTATCACTATCGGTGCGTTCATGCTGGCTTCCACAAAACCATTTTTTGCCGCGGTATCGAGATACCTCTTCTTTGTCTCTCTCGAACCGGGGTAATTAGCTACAGTATCGAAAAGGAAAGGCCTTCCTCCTCCTTTTCTAATTATGTCAACTACGGTCCGTGCAAAAACAGGCCTGATATATCTGATGTTGCCCAGTTCTCCCATGTGTAGTTTTATGGCAACAGGCTCCTCTTTCGGTATCACAGATTCAAAGGCTGCCCGCTCAAACAGGCGCTTAATACCAGTCAAAGGATTGGTATCCTTAGCATAACTGAAGAAGAAGACACGTGACATTTCTTCCTCCTTTCCCAATTCTACTGCTCTGGCAGGCAAGAGGTGAAGTTATTCTAGCACACAAGTCTTCTTGAATTCAAAAAGCAAAAGGTTTAAACTAATCTATGGAGCAGAAAGGAGCTAGAAATGACGAGGGGAAACCCAAAGAGCCAAATCGGCAAAAATCCCCCTGTAAAAGCAAAATCCCGCAAATCAACCTCCTCTAAAATAGAGGCAGACAATCAAGTTAAAGAACAATGGCTTTCCCAAAACATTCTAAACAGAGTTAGCGATAAATTAGGCATACCCAAAACCCAGATTTCCAGCGTGCCTGACACGGTCAGGAAATTAGTTGAGGAACTAGGCAACACCGAAAGAATCATAGATAAATATGGTGCTGATAAATCAGCCCTGATTCAAATTCTCCTGGAGATTCAACGGGAGGATCGCTGGCTTCCTGCAAGCGCTCTAATAACAGTGAGCGAAAAACTGGGCATACCCCTGAGCCAGGTTTATCGGGTTGCTACTTTTTACAAAGCCTTCAGCCTCACTCCCCAGGGACGCCATCTTGTTACAGTGTGCATGGGAACAGCATGTCATGTGCGCGGTTCCCCCAGGCTACTGGATAGAGTTACCGATGCGCTGAAGATCAACCCCGGAGAATCGAGCCAGGATATGAAGTTCACCCTGGAGACTGTCAACTGTCTTGGCTGTTGTGCCCTGGGACCTGTAGTGGTGCTAGATGGCGAATATCACAGTAACCCCTCCGCCAAAGAAATAGAAGAACTCCTGGCAACCCGCGATTAGTAGTTGAAAGGAAGTAAGAATGGCCAAGCTAAGGTCACCTGCAGATTTAGAAAGGAAAAGACAACAGATACTATCACAAAGGGACCCCAAGAGACCCTGTGTTACGATTTGCTCGGGCACTGGCTGTCATGCCCTTGGCTCCGATAAAGTCTCCGAAGCCTTCGCTAATGAGATCGCGAAGAGCGGACTTAAGGACAAGGTAGATGTGCGACGCACCGGCTGCCACGGTTTCTGCGAAAGAGGTCCCATTGTGGTAATTTTCCCCGAGGAGATATGCTACCTGGGTATAAAAGCAGCCGATGTCCCCGATGTTGTATCCCAGACCCTAGTCAAAAAACAACTGGTTGACCGTTTGCTATACAAAGATGCCAGCGGAAAGACTATAGCACACGAGGGCGATATACCATTCTACAAATTCCAGAAACGGATTGTGTTCGGCAGTAACAGGCTCATCGACCCCAAGAGCATTGACGATTACATCGCACTGGGAGGTTATTCCGCGCTGGCGAAGTCTCTTTTCAAGATGAAACCAGAGCAGGTACTGCAAACTGTGAAAAAGGCAAACCTCAGAGGAAGAGGCGGCGGAGGCTTCCCGGCGGGAGTCAAGTGGCAGACTACTCGCGATGCCCCGGGCGATATAAAATACGTTATCGTCAATGCCGATGAAGGCGACCCTGGCGCTTTCATGGACAGGAGCTTGCTTGAGGGAAATCCGCACAGCGTGCTGGAAGGACTCATTATCGGAGCCTATGCCATAGGTGCTCACGAAGGTTTTATATATGTGCGACAGGAGTACCCGCTTGCTGTAGAGAACGTCTCCATAGCACTTGAGCAGGCTCGAAAGTACGGCCTGCTGGGCAAGAACATACTTGGCTCCGGATTCGATTTCGATGTGAAAATACATAGGGGCGCAGGCGCTTTCGTCTCCGGAGAGTCCAGCGCTCTGATGACCGCAATCGAAGGCAAGGTGGGCGAACCGCGCCCCAAGTACATCCGCACAGCGGTGAGCGGTGTATGGGAAAGGCCCAGCAACCTGAACAACGTGGAGACCTGGGCCAATGTGCCGCTGATAATCGACAAAGGCGCTGACTGGTTCACCGGTATCGGAACCAGTGGAAGCAAAGGGCCCAAGATATTCTCCCTGGTGGGCAAGGTAAACAATACCGGACTGGTAGAAGTGCCCATGGGAATGACACTGAGGAAGATAATCTACGACATCGGTGGCGGCATTCCCAAAGGCAAGAAATTCAAGGCGGTTCAGACAGGCGGCCCATCCGGTGGATGTCTGCCGGAGAGCCTGCTCGATTTACCGGTGGATTTCGACGAGCTCAGCAAAGTCGGCTCCATGATGGGTTCCGGCGGCATGATTGTAATGGATGAAGATACCTGCATGGTGGATGTAGCCAGATACTTCCTCAACTTCCTTGCTGATGAATCCTGTGGCAAGTGCATCCCCTGCCGTTTGGGCATAGAGCAGATGGTCGAAGTGCTGAACAGAATCTGTCACGGCAAAGGGCAGAAAGGCGACATCGAACTGCTGGAGGAGCTTTGCGAAGTAGCCCGGGACGCTTCACTGTGTGCACTGGGGCAGACGGCTCCCAACCCCGTGTTGAGCACAATCAAATACTTCAGAGACGAATACGAAGCACACATCAATAAACAGCGCTGTCCGGCAGGTGTGTGCAAGGCTCTTATCTCGTACTACATCGACCCGCAGAAATGCTCAGCCTGCG
>DATKWL010000021.1:0-3926 GCA_035529555.1 Dehalococcoidia bacterium
TCGTTGCGGGCGTTGCGTGTTCTCGGAGAGGTCAAACTTATCGCTGCCGAGGACACTCGCAAGACACGTAAGCTTCTTTCCGCATATAAAATCAGAACACCTTTGTCCAGCTATCATGAGCATAACAAGAAATCAAAACTCCCCTATCTGCTTGAGCGCCTTGAGCGCGAGGACATCGCTCTGGTCTCAGAAGCAGGTATGCCCGGTATCAGCGACCCGGGTTACAACTTGGTTTTGGCAGCGATAGAAAAGAATATTAGAGTTGTCGCTATACCAGGGCCCTCTGTACTTCCGGTTGCCCTGGCTGTTTCAGGATTGCCCACAGATAAATTCGTCTATCTGGGTTTTCTTCCCCGACGAAAAGGAGAAAGGAAACGCTTAATTGAGTCGGTGGAAAAGGAGCCTTGCACGCTGATAGTATTTGAAGCACCTCACAGAGTGCAGGAATCGCTTAAAGACATTCTGGATGTTTTAGGTGATAGAAGAGTAGCTGTTTGTCGTGAATTGACCAAGGTCTATGAGGAGGTGTTCAGAGGAACATTGAGTCAGGCGATAGCTCATTTTAAACAACCGAAGGGTGAGTTCACTCTGGTCGTGGCTGGATATAGTGCCAAAAAGACCGAGGGGGAAATAGACAATTCAATTATCGAGGAGTTAAAGAAGCTGCGCCGCAAGGGATTGTCAGCAAAAGAGGCCGTGGCACAACTGGCTGGCGCCTCTCATATATCCAAAAAGGCTCTTTACAGAGCCTGGATAGACCTGCTTTAATTTTGGTTTTCAGTGTGATTGTGATAAAATAAACAATGATTGGGGCTGATGACTGAACGTATTTTTATAGGTGTGGCATGGCCCTATGCAAACGGGCCTTTGCATCTCGGACATATAGCTGGCGCATATTTGCCTGCTGATATATTTGCTCGTTACCATCGCCTGAAGGGTAATGAGGTGCTGATGGTATCAGGCTCTGACCAGCATGGCACTCCAGTTACTCTGCGGGCTGATAGCGAAGGCAAATCGCCACAGGAAGTAGTTGACGGCTATCATCGCGGATTTTTGGACTGCTGGCAGAAACTGGGTATCTCTTTCGACCTATTTACCACAACCGGTACTTCCAATCATGCTCAGGTAGCACAGGATTTTTTCCTCAAGCTGGTCGACAAAGATTACATTTACAAAGACAAGATGCCACTGCCGTATTGCCACAAATGTGCCCGTTTTCTCCCTGACAGATATGTAGAAGGCACCTGCCCTAATTGTAGTAGCCCGAGAGCCCGGGGAGACCAGTGCGACGACTGCGGGAAACCGCTGAACCCTGCAGATTTGCTTGATGCCAGGTGCAGCATTTGCCATAGTGCACCGGAGATAAGAGAATCGGAGCACTTTTTCTTGCGTCTCTCTGCCTTTTCTGAGCAGTTGAAGGCCTGGATTAAAGAGCAAAGCCACTGGAGACCGAATGTACTCAATTTCACACTCCGTTACCTGACCGAAGGATTGCGAGACAGGGCTATCACCAGGGATATCGAGTGGGGCATACCGCTGCCGATACCCGGGTTCGACAGGAAACGTATCTACGTCTGGTTCGAGGCAGTTATTGGCTACCTATCAGCCTCCAAAGAATGGTCTAAGTCTGAGGGGGATTCCGAAAAATGGCGTGATTTCTGGCAGAAGGATACCAAGAGCTACTATTTCATCGGGAAGGACAACATCGTCTTCCACACCATAATATGGCCAGCTATGCTCATGGGATATGGTGATTTGAACTTGCCTTTCAACGTACCCGCAAATGAATTCCTTACTCTGGAGGGGAAAAAGCTATCGACCAGCCGTAACTGGGCTGTGTGGCTGCCCGATTATCTCGAGCGGTACCCACCTGACCCTCTGCGTTATATGATGTCGGCAAACATGCCGGAGACCTCTGACTCAGATTTTTCCTGGCGTGAATTTGTCCGCCGTAATAACGATGAGCTGGTTGCCACCTACGGAAATCTAGTTCAGCGGGTATTGACATTTGCCTATCGCAATTTTGACCGTTGCGTGCCGCCTGCAGGAGAGCTAGATGCAGAATCAAGCGAACTACTGAAAAAAGCAGAAAATGCTCTGGATACTGTAGATAAACTTCTGTATGCCTGCCGATTCAAGGATTCCATAAGAGAGGCGATGCTCCTGTGTCAGGAGGCGAATCGCTATCTCGATAACAAGGCTCCCTGGAAGAAAATCAATGAAGATAGAGAGGCTGCGGCCTCTGCTATTGTGACTGCGCTAGGTGTCATTAGTTGCCTTAAGACTGTATTATATCCTTTCTTGCCCTTTAGCTCCGAGAAGTTACATCGATTACTCGGATTTGAGGGAAGCGTTGAAAGTGGAGGTTGGGCTTTTATTATCCCACAGGCGGGGCAACGTTTAGCACCTCCCGAGCACCTGTTTTCCAAGCTGGATGATAAGGTTATTGAGGAGGAGAACGCCCTTCTCGAAAGACGTAGTTCGCATTCAAGCTAATATATTAAAGACATGGGGGAAAGGAATATGTGGCATTTTACACAGTTGGCCCTGAAAAATCGGTGGGTTACCTTCATCATAGTAGTTATGCTGACCGGAGCCTCAATTTGGGCTCTTCTCGGCTTCAAGATGGAACTGATTCCGAATATCGAGTTTCCCTATACTACAGTAATAACTGTGTATCCTGAAGCTTCACCTGATGAGGTGGTGAGTAAGGTCACCACTCCCATTGAGAATATTGTATGGGAACGATGGGAAGGAAAGGGACTGAAGCATCTATATTCGACCTCGGCAGATGGCGTTTCCGTTATCTTCGCTGAATTCGAATACGGCACTAAAATGGATGAGGTAACTAGCACCATCAGTCAGGGTGTCGATGAACTGAACCTCCCTACCGGGGTACTCACTCCCCAAATCATCCCTATCAAGATGAACGACGTGATGCCATTGGTCGTCTTCAGCCTCAGTGGCGACCTCACCCCTGAGCAGCTAAAGGAGATTGCTGATACCAAGGTCAAGCCTGCGCTGGAGGGGGTCAAGGGCGTTCAGGTTCCGGTGGAAATTGTGGGAGGGGAGAAAGACCAGGTTGTAATTGCTCCCGACCCTGGGAAGATGAACGAGTTTGGCATCTCCATGTCCCAGATAGTAAGTCATCTTACATCTTCATACGACTCGCTGAGCGGCATTGAGAATACATCGATGGAAACCGATGCTGTTGTGCTCAGAGACATAGCTCAGGTTATCAAGGGGCCGGTGCCGGGTACAGCAGTCACACGTACCAACGGAAAGCCCAGTGTAACCATAACGGTAATGAAGCAGGAAGAGGCCAACACTGTCGATGTGGCTAATGCGGTGGTCGCTAAAGCCGAGGAAATAAAAGGAAGCCTCGGGAGCGGGGTAGAACTAGCTTCTGTGTTTGACCAGTCGGATTTCATTGAGGGCAGCATAAATGAACTCACAGATAAAGCATTAATCGGTGGCGCTCTGGCTATCGTTATAGTCTTTCTATTCCTTATGGCAGTTCGCGCCTCATTAGTTACCGCTATATCTATCCCATTGAGCCTGTTAATTGGTTTCCTGGTTATGCGCGCGTTCGGCATAACCATAAACATTCTAACATTAAGTGCCATGTCCATCGCAGTGGGGCGGTTGATAGATGACAGCATCGTTATGGTGGAAGTCATATACCGTCGTCTTCAACGTGGCGAGGGCTTCAGGGAAGCCGCTATTGGCGGCTCTAAAGAGGTGGCGAACCCGATTACATCGGCTACTCTGGCGACAGTGGCCATATTCTTACCATTGATGTTCGTCGGCGGTATCGTAGGTCAAATGTTTGTACCCTTTGCTCTGACCGTAACCTTCGCTATGCTTGCTTCTCTATTAGTAGCGCTGATGGTAGTGCCGGCTTTATCCAACTTCTTGGTGAGCAG
>DATKWL010000022.1:0-3601 GCA_035529555.1 Dehalococcoidia bacterium
CGGGGTCGATAGCGGCTGCGACGCTATGCTGCGCAGACTGGGGCGTAATTTCACGGTGGCAGACATCAGCCGTGCAGCTGATGTCTGCCACCAGCAGGGCATGATATTTATGTACGACCTGCTCCTCGGCGGTCCGGGCGAGACCAAGGAATCTGTTAAGGAGACTATCGAGTCTATGAAGAGGATTTCTCCTGATAGAGCAGGAGTTTCGTTTGGCGTGCGCATCGCTCCTAAAACGAGGCTGGCAGCGCTGGTACTCAGGGACGGACATCTAAACAAAAATCCCAACCTTCGTGGCACTGTCAAAAATAACGATAACTTCTTTTATCCCATCTTTTACCTGTCTGCAGGCATGGGGCCCGATGCCCCTGAATACCTCTCACATCTTATCGGAAAAGACAAGCGTTTCTTCTTTGCCTCTCCATCGGCGGAGGAGCGTAACTACAACTACAACGACAACACTGTTCTGGTCAACGCCATAAAGGCAGGATACCGCGGCGCCTTCTGGGACATACTGAGGAGACTAGGCAGGACGGACTGAAACCTGCAAAATGCATAAAGACGAGGGGCGCGGTTTCCGCGCCCCTCTTCTTTATGTGTAGGAAAAAGTATGTGTAATGTGCTGTGACAAACGTCGCATACATTGAGTCTACTAATTGTTATGCTAATTTCCAGTTGTCGCAGGAGGGTATTAAGGCGACTATTACGAACTACTGCGATGGGTGTGGAACAACTCTGTAAGTTTCTGATTTGTTAATTGTTCTAAATTCGATAAAAGGATGAGTCCCCAACATCAATCGCTAGGACGTATAGGTTGCCCATATTGGTTCTGACGGAGGAATCCAGAAATGTCACTCGGGGACAAGACTACGGAAGTTGCTAAGAGTCGGTGGAATAGGACAGCCCGGCACTATGACTACATGATGGCTCTTGTGGAGTGGGTCATCGTGAGGAGATGGCGCAGGCTCCTGTGGAGCAGAGTGGAAAGCAGTCGTGTGCTTGAAATTGGCGTTGGCACGGGTAATAACATCCCCTACTATCCAGCAGATGCTCAAATAACCGCTATTGACTTTAGCGAGGAGATGCTAAAGCGCGCCAAAAACAGAGCCAGCAGGCATAAGGTGAAAGTGAATCTACGGAAGATGGATGCGCAAAATCTGGAGTTTGCCGACAATACCTTCGACAGTGTGACAGGAACCATGGTATTTTGCTCCATTCCCGACCCGGTTCGCGGCATCAGGGAAGTTGAGCGGGTGTGCAAACATGGTGGAAAGGTGGTTTTGCTGGAGCAGGACTTCAGCAGCAACCGGTTTTCGCGCCTGATGGTGAAGCTTGTCAATCCCTTGGTAACACGGATGGGGTCAGACTTCCGCCGGCGAACAATCGAGGATGTGACTAAAAGCAACTTAAAGGTAGAACGGGTTACCAACCTGTGGGCGGGATTGTTCAAGCTGATTGAAGCAAGGAAGCCGTAACTGGCTGTAACTGAGAGGAGAAAGAAATGGCATACAACTATCACAAGTTGTTCGAGGAAATTCGCAAATCGGGGCTCAATCCATTAGGGAGCGTGTACACCTCATTGAACAGGGTGTTCAGGTTGCCCATCGAGGAGCAAAGGGCGTTGAAGGCAAGCCTCATTGCCGAGAACTTCCGTTTCCACTACGAGGACAATGCGTATTATCGCGGACTCTGCGAGCAACGGTTATTTGAATTAATCGAGATATGTAAGCTAAAAATACGTTGCTGAAGTTTCAAAGAAGGAGGTACTTACATGGAGGGAAAGAGAATTCTTATATTGGGAGGAGGCATTGGCGGACTGGCTACGGCTCGTCATTTGCGTATAGCGCTGCCGCCAGAACACCGCATTGTGGTAGTTGATAAAGGCAGTACTTTGTATATCCGCGCCCTTAATATGCGACTTATCTCGGGGGAAATGAAACACCCTCGGGAAGGAGAGCGTGACCTGTCGGGGCTGGAATCCAAAGGTATCGAATGGATACGTGGAGAAGTCCTTGAGATAGACCAGAAACAGAAGGTGGTGCAGACTACTGCGGGAACTCTGAAGGGTGATTATCTCGTTATTGCTCTGGGGGCCGAGAGAGTGCCAGATGCCGTTGGCGGATTTACCCAGGTGGCGTATAACTTCTATGAGGCTTACGAAGCCCTAAAATTGAAGGAAGCCCTGGATGAGTTTGACAGCGGTCGAATTGTCATATTGGTTTGCAGCGCTCCCTTTTCCTGCCCGGCAGCGCCTTATGAAGCTGCCTTATTAATTGATTCAATGTTCCGTAAGAAAGAGGCTCGCCAGAGGGTGGAAATAGCCATCTATACCCCGGAGGCGCAACCAATGGCGTCCGCTGGACCCTCCATGGGGAGTGCGGTCTGCAGCATGCTTGCTGAGCGGGGTATTGAGTATCATCCTCTGCACAAGATTAATAAAATAGAACCAGATGTCCATCGGCTGGTATTCAAAGGAAGTGAGGCATCCTTTGATTTGTTAGCGGGCGTACCTTCTCACATGGCGCCGCGAGTGGTACAGAAGGCGGGTCTGACGGACAAGACAGGGTGGATACCTGTAGACCTGCAAACGTTGGAAACAAGATATCCCGGTGTTTTTGCTATTGGCGATATTACATCCATTCGGCAACCTAACCCTACTGGTCTCTTTCTGCCCAAAGCCTGGGTATTTGCTGAGGAGCAGAGCCGCGTGGTAGCAAGAAACATTGCGACTCAAATCCTGGATGACGGTAAGCACAGCACGTTTCGCGGCAGAGGCTTCTGTTATATTGAGGTAGGTGAGGGTAAGGCGGCCTATGGGTCTGGAAACTTTTATGCTTCTCCTGAACCACTCGTATACTTAGAAGCTGCTTCAGAACGGTTCCATAAGGAACGCAGAGCACTTGAGCAAGAGCTTCTGGAAACATTGGTTTAACCTGTGGATAGCTTTCAACAGTTTGGAGCGGTGGAAGGCATATAGCAAGGGTAGCGTTTTGCGATAAAAGTCGCATTTTAGGTACATGCCAATTGGAGACTTCGGCTCCTGGTTCGGGAGGAGGAATTCTGAAATGTCGGCCAAGAGTACGGAAATTATTAAGAGGCGGTGGAATAGGACTGCTCGGTACTATGACTACATAATGGCTCTTATGGATCGGGTTGGTGTGAGGAAAGGGGGCGCAGGCTCCTGTGGAGCAGGGTGGAAAGCAGTCGCGTACTGGAGATCGGCGTGGGCACGGGTAATAACTTCCCCTACTATCCAGCAGATGCTCAAATAACCGCTATTGACTTTAGCGAGGAGATGCTAAAGCGCGCCAAAAGCAGAGCCAGCAGACATAAGGTGAAAGTGAATCTACGGAAGATGGATGCGCAGAATCTGGAGTTCGCCGACAATACCTTTGACACAGTAGTGGGAACCATGGTCTTTTGCTCCGTTCCCGACCCGGTTCGCGGCATCAGGGAAGTTGAGCGGGTATGTAAACCGGGTGGCAAGGTGGTCTTGCTCGAACACGACTTCAGTGGCAACCGGTTTTTGGGCTGGCTTGTGAAGCTTGCCAATCCGTTAGTAGTGCGGATGATGGGTGCAGACTTCCGCCGGCGACCGCTG
>DATKWL010000023.1:0-8366 GCA_035529555.1 Dehalococcoidia bacterium
TGAGAATACGAACTACTGTAACGCACGCTGCATTTTCTGCGTCTATGACCAGATAGAGAAGCACGGAACTATGTCCGAAAAGCTTTATACCAAGATTCTACGTGATGCCATGAAGCTAGACCCGCCTCCCAAAACCTTCATACCTATGCTCACCGGTGAACCCTTCCTCGACCCGCAGATGGCGGAGAGGATTAAAGAGGCTCGTAAAGCTTTGCCCTATACGGAGATTCACCTTTATACCAACGGCAGCAAGCTGACAGAGCAGATAATCAGAGGGCTGGCAGAGGTGCCGAATTTCCACCTCAATATCTCTGCAAACGGCGCCTCGGTGGAGACCAGGAAGAGACTGACCGGGCTCGGCGACTACGAATACGTGGCGAAGATGCTGGACTACTTAGACTCTCTGGGTATATCTCACAGCGTTTCGCTGGTGCAGCATCCTTCCATTACCAAGAAGGAGGAGAAGGCCTTCAACCGCAGATGGGGCAAAGCAACATCCAAGTCCTCATGCCGTTCTCCCTATGTGTTCCAGCACCTCAACTTTGCCGGGCTTAAATATAAGAAGGACAAAGTCCACTTCACCAAGTGTATTCACGCCACCAGCCACATGACTGTGCTCTGGGATGGCAGAGTGAATCTGTGCTGCATGGACCCCCTGGGCAGAAAGATATTCGGCGATTTGAATCGTCAAACCGTTGCCAAGGTCTGGTTCTCCGAGGAGCGTCAGAGATACGCCAGACTCCATGAAGAAGGCAGAGGAGCCGAATGCGAGGTCTGCTGCGACTGCAACATAGTCTGCTTCTGATAACTCGTTTACCGTTGCTTAGTCTACCCTCAGACCCCTTGCACGAAACGAACCCTGGCATCCCTGCACCGGGGCGAAGCTTCTGCGGTGAATAGGACAGGGGCCTAACCTCTGCAAAGCCTCAATATGCTCGGGTGTGCTGTAGCCTTTGTGTTGAGCAAGTCCATAGCCCGGGTAGAGACCATCCAGCCTCTCCATGAGCCTGTCTCGGGTCACCTTGGCGATGATGGAGGCTGCGGCTATGGATATTGAGATGCTCTCTCCTTTGATGATGCTCTTTTGCGGCAGCTTTATCTCAGTCAATTTGACGGCATCGATGAGAAGGTAATCAGGCTGAATCAAGAGCCGTTGAGTTGCGTAGCGCATAGCCAGCCTGGTCGCTGCAATGATGCCCTGATTGTCGATAACTTCATGAGAAACCACCCCCACCCCGAAGACCACCCCATCACAGACCATGCAATCGAAAAGGAACTCGCGTCGAGGCTGCGTGAGCACTTTGCTATCTCGCACCAGGCTCAACCAGGCAGGGCGCTCTTCCAGAGGCAGGATAACGGCTGAGGCTACTACAGGTCCGGCGAGAGGTCCCCTGCCAGCTTCATCAATGCCAGCAATGAACCGATAACCCTGTGCCCTCAGACCTTCCTCTTCAATTAAGGTTGGGATACGGTTCAGCATAGCTAACGCCCACTCCAAGCTTGCGCCATCGTATCACGCTGGCAGGCGCCTTGTCAAAGCAAGCTAGCCCCTATAATCCAAATAAACTCATTTTGAAGCTTTTTGAACGATTTTGAAAAAAAGTCTCTCAAACCTATTGACACGTACACGATTGTATGCTACTCTGCTTCGCAAGAATCTAATAGGAAAGGAGTACCGAGATGCAAGCCTACTGCATGAAGTGCCGCCGCAAGGTGGACATCAAAAACCCGGTACAGATCAAGATGAAGAACGGCAAACCCGCAACTAAGGGTGTGTGCCCCAAGTGCAGCACCAAGGTGTTCAGAATTGGGAAGGGCTAATTAGCAAGGCCATAACCAGGATTCCGGCTTAGCTATTAATTCGGTCTCTGTTAATTAAATAGGCACCAAATGGTATGGCTTTAGGGTGTTTTATTCCTCGAAATTTGCACTAAGGCCATAGGGAGATAAGTGTCCCCTGCGAGCCATCAAAGCGCTTTGAGGAAGGATTTCAACTCCTCAAGGCGCTTTCTATATCTGGAGTTTAAACCCTCTCGAATTTGAAGCCATTCTGGGCTAGATTCCACAATGGGGATAACTGCGGAGCCTGATATTCCCTTCCGCTTCAGTTCTTTTCTCTTGGCATCTTCAAGCGAGTTCTTGTTTTTTCCTAAGGTCTTTTCGACCTCATTCCGATATTCAATCGCCAGGCTCTGAACTCTTTCTGTAGCACTTGAGTTGCCGGTGAAGTGCTCGATTGCAGATAGTAGCTTATCGATTTCCTGGGTATTCTCCAGGTCAAGCCTGTCCCAGAGCCCATCCAAAAGATAGGGAATAATCTTCTGCCTGTCTTCCTTGTATTTCGCCAGCTCCAACTCGATATCGCGTATGGGCAATCCTTTCACATAACGCGCGACCAAAGCCTCTCCGACTCCAGCAAGCTCCTTTTCCCTTGTCTCTCTCATCTCCTCGTCGGACATCTTGCCCAGCTTGCTGGCTCTCTCAAGCGCTATATCCAATGCGCTTTTCAATTTATCATCACCGCTCGACATAGCCTGATTACACCCCTTTTCAAACATCCATATGGTTTACAGGTATGGGAAAATGCTTCTCCTGATGATTTCGAAGTTCTGCTTTATCTGTTCTTTGCCCTTCAGAATCCCGGGGGAACCATACTGATGGCCGGTGCACATGTAGTCTATATCCAGTTTGGCTATCTGCTCAATGCTTTTCTTAAGCAATTCGGCGCTGCCGCCGGGTATGTCAACGCGCCCTGTGCTGCCGTAGAATACGAGGTCGCCACCCATGAATACCTTTTCCTTGGGCCAGTAAATACCTATATGGCCATCGGAGTGGCCCGGTATAAGAAATATCTTGGCGACCAAATTCTGGTTCAGACGCAACTCGCCTTCTGATAAATATAGATCGGGATTAATCTCCGGCATCTCGAAGCCCATCGACTTGAGGGCTTTTGCCATCTCCCCACCCGCCAGCTTGAGGAACTCGTTCTCTTCTTTGCCGATGGCGACCTGGCATCCGCTCATCTTCCTGATTGTCTCGGAGGCTCCGTAATGGTCGGGGTGCGCATGTGTATTGATAATCAAGCCCACATCCTCAATCCTGAGGTTATCCTTTTTCATCTCCGCGATAAGCCTGTCCAGACAACGTTGTCTCGTCTCGTTTACCACCTGGCCGGGGTCTACCAGAACATGTTTGTTCGCAGGAAGTGCATTGGCGACTAAATAAGAGTTACAATTATTCCCGAATTTCATCATCTCCTGCATATTGACGCCAGGCCAGAGATACGCATAGAAATCACCTACTAGTTTCAACTCAAACCTCCCTCACTCTAACTCGCCAGATGGAATGATTATAACATCTCAGACATGTAGAGGCGACCCATTGACAAGCAATAGCAGGAATGTTAATCTGGCAATTGAAAATAGTTTTCATTTACCAATTAGCATGAGACTCACTCAGACCAGAATTGCATCCCTGCTCAGACAGCACGGCTACAAAATCACACCGCAGCGCCGTGCCGTGCTGAATACAATTGCGCTCAGCCATGACCATCTCACCCCTGCAGCTATATACGAAAAGGTTCATCAGGAGAATCCTAGAGTGGGGCTGGTGACTGTATATCGCACCCTTGATTTATTGACCGAACTCGGTCTTATCTGTGAGGTTCATGCTGGCGGTAGTTGTCGCAGCTATCTTATGCGGAGACCCTCTGAACACCATCACCACTTGATTTGCTCGGAATGCGGTACAGTGGCTGATTTTGCCGATTGTGACTTGAACAAACTGGAGCAGAAGCTATCCCGCAAGACCGGCTTCGAGATAAACGGCCATCTCCTCGAATTCTCGGGACACTGTGAGAACTGCCGCAAGAGGATGCATAAAGATGTCAAATAAATACGGTTTAGTCTTTTTTTCACTATTAATTATCTTTGTTCTGGCAGCCTCTGCGCTATCCTGTGGACAGGAAGAGGTGAGCGCTAAGCTTGGCGTGGTCGTCACCATACAACCTCAGGTTGAATTCGTGGAGAATGTCGGCGGCGAGATGGTGAAGGTCACCGTAATGGTGCCAGCCGGGGCAAGCCCTCATACCTACGAGCCGACTCCTGGCCAGATGACAGAGGCAGCGAAAGCCAAAATATATGCCAAGGTAGGCTCAGGCGTCGAGTTCGAGCTTGCTTACATGGACAAGATTGTGGCCGTCAATAAGAACATGCTGGTCGTGGATTGCAGCAAAGGCATCCAACTCACAGCCAGCGAAGACCCCGACGAACCGGGCATGGACCCACATATCTGGGTATCTCCCCGCAACGCCAAGATAATAGTGCAGAATATTTGTGACGGCCTGACACAGGTTGACCCCGAAAACAGAGCTTATTACGAGCAGAACAGGGATACATACTTAAATAAACTCGACGAACTCGATAAAGAAATCAGCGATAAACTGGCAAATATACAAAATAGGGCATTCATAGTGTTCCATCCGTCCTGGGGATATTTCGCCAGGGACTACAATCTACAGCAGATAGCTATAGAGGCTGGTGGCAAAGAGCCCAGTGCCCAGGATCTAGCACGCATCATAAAGGAAGCAAAAGAACGCAATATAAAGGTCATCTTTGCCTCCCCACAGTTCAATCCGCAGAGCGCCAATGTCATTGCCAAAGAGATTGACGGACGCGTTATACTGATTGATAACCTGGCCAGAGATTATATTACGAACCTGAAAGTGGTTTTGAACGAGCTATCCCAAGCGATGGAGTGACCATGCCCCACCATGAAGTAGTGAAGCTGGAAGATGTCTGGGTGCAGTATAACGGCATTCCCGTGCTGGAAAGCATCAACCTCAGCGTGCTTAAAGATGATTTCCTCGGCATTATCGGACCCAACGGAGGCGGTAAGACCACCCTGCTCAAGGTCATTCTGGGTTTGATAAAGCCAAGTCGCGGCATGGTTTCGGTTATAGGCAAACCGCCCGAGCAAAGCCGAAGCAAGATAGGATACGTGCCCCAGCACAACCTGTTCGACCGCAGCTTCCCCATAAATGTCGGGGATGTAGTATTAATGGGACGCTACGGGAGAACAGGGCTTTTCAAAAGATACAGCAGCCATGATAAGGAGGCAACGCAGGAAGCTCTGCAAACCGTGGGCATGCTCGACTACAAAGATAGACAGGTCGGCAATCTCTCCGGTGGCGAGCTTCAAAGGGTTCTCATTGCCCGAGCGTTAGTGGCCGAACCAAGGTTGCTGCTTCTTGACGAGCCCACAGCAAGCGTCGACCCCGCCATGCAGACAGAGTTCTATGAACTTCTGGAAAAGTTGCAGCAGCGTATGGCGATAATGTTAGTCTCGCATGATATCAGCGCCATCTCCATCTATGTGGATACAATAGCCTGCCTCAACAGACAGTTGCATTATCATGGCTCAAAAGAACTTACACCGGAGATACTGGAAGCCACGTACAAGTGTCCGGTGCAGATGATAGCCCACGGCACCGTCCCTCACCGTGTCTTAAAGGAGCACCCGGTTAATGATTGATGCGCTGCAATACGAATTCATGAGGAACGCCCTGTTCGCAGGGTTACTGGCTGCCGTGGCCTGTGGTATTATCGGCAGCTACGTTGTAGTGAAGAAAATGGTCTCTGTAAGCGGTGCAATCTCGCATAGTTCCTTCGGAGGCATCGGAATAGGATATTTCGCAGGTATAAACCCCGTTCTCGGGGCGCTTTTCTTCACCATAGCTTCCGCTCTGGGCATGGGGCTGGTGATAAAAAGGACAAAACTACCGGAGGATACAGCCATCGGAATCCTGTGGGCGATGGGCATGGCGCTGGGTATAATCTTCATCGGTCTGACACCAGGATACGCCCCTGACCTTTTCAGCTACCTCTTCGGGAATATCCTCACCGTGCCTTTCTCAGACCTGATAATGATGATAATCCTCGATTTCGTAATAATGACAGTGGTGGGACTGTTCTACAAGGAATTTCTCACCATATCCTTCGATGAGGAATTCGGTACTGTAGTAGGAATCCCGGCCGAGCGCTTATATCTGGTTCTACTCTGCCTCGTTGCTTTGACCGTAGTAGTATTGATAAGGGTTGTGGGCATCATACTGGTTATAGCCCTGTTGACTATACCGGCGGCAATAGCCAGGCAGTTCACCCATAATCTCTTCAAGATGATGCTCCTCTCCGTACTCTTCGGAGCAATTCTCACCTTCGGCGGTCTCTGGCTTTCCTACGAGTTCGATGTCGCCTCAGGGGCCACCATAATCCTACTGAGCGGTACGGTGTTATTGATAACTCTGGTGGCTTCCAGGATACGTAGACGCAGGATACAGGAAGCATCCTGACCGAGCCAAAGTAAAACCCATAAGTACTCCCACGAAAGTATATTCCCCAGAAGTTACAGAAGTAGGATTGCCATACCCATCTGTAATCAAGCAAACTATATTATGGATGCCTGTGGTAACAGGAGGGTGAAATGGAGAATCTGGCGAAGGCTATCGTTGACAGCGTTTCCCTGTTTTCACAACTGATGGATAAGTGGGCAAACGAACAGGCTAATGTGGCAACCACCATGCAGATACCGGTAGAAGATAGCTTAACATCAATATTAAGCAATATGGTAAGTTTTCTTGCCCGACTGAGCAGCGAGATTTTAGCTTTAATTTAATGAATTTCTATTGGCATCAACTGACACCAGTTAGCAAGGAGTGCCTCACCCACTCTTGGGTGGCTGCCAGACATCCTCGGTCTGAATTCCTTCTGGCTCATAAGTCCAGACAATCTTTTTATATGTAAAGGACAGTTCCTCCATGTGTCCATTCAATATCTCTGTGCTACCGTCAGCCTCAGATAGTACATAGGGCTTGATAGATACAATTACCGCATCCTCAAGCCCGATGGTAAAGTAATGCTCATCATTTCCGTTAGCATTAAGTCGATAGAACTCAAACGTCACATATTTAAAGCGCTCACCATTATTGAGAGCTTGATACAACTTGGGTGATGCCTTATCAAATACCTTGGTTATAGTCAGAGGGCTGTGAGTCCGTTTGGCTGTAGGTAAGCCTGACTTTGAATCGAAGGGGACCTTTAAATCATGGCTGAACTTGTAAACCAGCATAGCGCCCTCGCGTCCTGGCAGCATGCAGGGCCCTTCAATCACACCCTGCGTCATTCCTTCCATTGTCATATAAATCGGCTCTATGCCGATATATGCTCCCATAGTAGCAAGAGTATTGTTCCCTGTTTCATTGCCCTGGGTCTCTTCACCAGAACCGCAACCCAATGAAAATACTGAGATAAAAACACAAATCGCTGCCATCACCACCAGACTCAACAGAATTTTCCCTCGCATTAATAGCTCCTTCCTCCTGTGCACAAATACCAGACTCTTAACAAGATGGCAAACACATGAATCAGATAATTTTTTTACCCAATGATATGTTCCGCTCGATTGATTGTCAAGCTAATTTGAATTAATAAAAATCCTCAGAAACAATGACACCGATAACAGCTCAACAATCCTCATTTAACAAGCGGTGAGGCGGTCTGGTCAAAGGGATTGGTTCTCATAGCCAGAGAGAACAGGTAAGGGTAGTTACCCTTCAGATATTTCACATAATCCAACCACTGTTGCACCAACAAGGTATATGCTCTTTTTATATCACCCGCAAGATGTGCATAATCCGTATCGGGCAACTGGTTGACATCCCCCCTTATCTCCAACTCTTCAGTCAGATGGAAAACAGCCCGCAGCAACCCTGTAAAGGACTCATGCTCCAGCAAGGTCGGGTTCTCCAGCAAACGCAGCAGGAACTCTCTTCTCGCTACAAGAAAGCCGCGCAAACTTGCAAGATCAACCTTGCGAATCTCAACCTTGTAGTCATAAACTTTGAGATACTTGCTAACATTTGTGAATTCCTGCTCCGACCAGTCATTGGTTACAATAAGATGCTTCCTGATTGTATCCAGTTCGGGGTCGAAGTCGGAGAAATAGGTCAACAACAATGTGCCGACCTCGCTAAAGAAGCTGCCTATCACCATGTTCAACTTCTCCAGCCTTGCCTTCTTCTCTCTTTCACTGAGCAACTGGTGAATGATGATGGTGACCAGCAAGACTTCAATAGGCACGAATGCGATATCACCCAGCAGATAAATGTAGATGTGGTGCGGGTCTCGGAAAATTGCATAATGAATGAGATAAATAAAACCGGACAATATAATCAGAGCCAGGCCCAAAAGGACTTGCCAACGGAGTAGTTTAATCACAATAACTCCCGTAATAACACTCAGCTTTTTGTATCAGATGTCGAGTTTTGTTCCGCTGGTTTCTGGGCTTCAGTGGAAGGTTTGTTAGGGGTG
>DATKWL010000024.1:0-2564 GCA_035529555.1 Dehalococcoidia bacterium
CAACTCGGACCTGATATCCGGCCAGGTGACCAACTGGACACTGGGAAATACCTGGGGACGGCTCAAGATACAGATCGGTGTCGCCTACGGCAGTAATATCGAGACCGTCATCGAGACCCTGCTTGAGGTGGCGAACAACAACGCGGAGGTCATCAAAGGCAATCCCCATGTGCCGGATCCTTACGCCCTGTTTTTGGATTTCGGTGACAGTTCACTCGACTTCGAGCTGTGCGCCATCATCCGCGATATCAACCGGCGTCGGCACGTGACCAGCGACATAAATCGTGCCATCAATGCCGCGTTCAACAAACAGGGTATCGAGATTCCCTTTCCCCAGCGCGATGTCCATTTCCGCGGACCGTTGCAAATTGAACGTGATTCGAGGATGCCGCCCGATGCACCCGATGGCGGGGAGTTGCCCCAGTCATAGTCTGTTCCGGGACCAACAAGCGTAGCCTGGGTGCAGGACAGCGCAATCCAGGGCCGCAACTTCAATACATTCTGAGATTGAATCCCACCACATCCGGGTTGACGGCTGCCCGTCTTGTGGGGAGCCATATAAAGCTAGCAGAGTTTATTAGTCTCCATTCTGCTTATTTGCCAGACAACGGTAAACAGCATGATAAAGATTCTGGTTTTCGGTAGGAGATAGTTGATGCAATGAGAGAACATTGCAGAATAAATACAACCAAATAATCAGTAGGATATGATTTAAGCTGGTATCTGACTACTGTCGCCGGAACTGTCGACGATGATGTCCTGCTGGCATGTAACAAGTTCGAATATGTGGAGAAAGTGGGAGGGGAAAAAGTCCTGGCCGAACCTTTTCCTTGGACGGTGACTCAAGGGGTTATCCTGGTATTAGTCATTGTTAACAATCATTTAAATATCGCCGAAATGGATTTGCCCACGCAAACCATCCTGTTAGAACCATAGTGGGTGTGATTACAACTCGCATCGATATTCGCATCGGTAAAATAGTGATGAGAATCTACGGTGTGAGAAATGAGGCTCTTCAGGAAAATTTGTGGGTAAAAATATAGCGGATTCGTAGCAAGAGAGATAGGTTTGAGATTTGAAGGGTAGAGCATCCTGCCCCGACTCTGAGAAGATGGAAGTGCGAACTCACCATCTAACAGAGCAAAAGGAACAGGATGCAGATCAAGACTATCCTCAATCGAGTCCAGAAATTCAAATCATTTGTATACGGTGCAGTACGCTGGGTTGAAGGCGCCGCGATTCCGACCCTTGAAGTTGAGCTGGAGCCGCGCTCGAACAGTCGTCCGGAGTGCTCTGGCTGCGGGCAGCGAAGGCCAGGCTACGATAGGCTGCCAGAGCGGCGCTTCGAGTTTATTCCGATGTGGGGCAACAAGGTGTTTTTTGTCTATGCGCCACGCCGGGTCGAGTGTCCAGACTGCGGCATCCGGGTGGAGCGGATGCCCTGGGCGGCAGGCAAACACCGGCTGACTGAAGCCTATGCCTGGTTTTTGGCAGGGTGGGCGAAGCGGCTGAGTTGGAAAGAGGTGGCCGTGGCATTCCGTACGACCTGGGATCATGTGTTCTGCTCGGTGGAACGGGCTGTCGCCTGGGGACGGGAACACCAGGACCTGTCGGGTGTTAAGGCGATCGGCATTGATGAGATCGCCTGGCAGCGAGGCCATCGCTATTTGACACTGGTCTACCAGATCGACGGACACTGCAAGCGACTGCTATGGATCGGTGAGAAGCGCACAGTCAAGACATTGCTGAGGTTCTTCCGCTGGTTTGGCAAGGAGCGAAGCCAGGCGCTGAAATTTGTCTGCAGTGACATGTGGAAGCCGTACCTGAAAGTGATTGCCAAGAAGGCGGGCTCCGCACTCCATATCCTGGACCGGTTTCACATCATGTCACACCTGAGCAAGGCGATTGACGAGGTACGTGCGCAGGAAGCGAGGGAGTTGCAAGCGAAAGGCTACGAGGCCGTGCTGACGAAAACGCGCTGGCTGTTGCTCAAGCGACCGGAGAACCTGACGGAAAAACAGGAGACCAAGCTGGCGGATCTTTTGCGGTACAATCTGAAATCGATGCGGAGTTACCTTCTGAAAGAAGAGTTTCAGTTATTCTGGCAATACACGTCGCCTTATTGGGCTGGGGAGTTTCTCGACAAGTGGTGCACCAGGACCATGCACTCAAAGCTTGAACCCATGAAGAAAGTAGCCAAGATGCTCAGACGTCATCGACCTCTGCTACTGAATTGGTTTCGGGCTAAAAAGCAGTTTTCCAGTGGGATAGTTGAGGGCTTTAACACCAAAGCTAAACTGACTACCAGAAAAGCCTATGGGTTTAAGACCTTTCATGCAGTTGAAATCGCCTTGTATCATGCGCTTGGCGCTTTACCCGTACCGAAAACTACCCATGTATTTTTCTAACGAGGCATTAATCGGAAGTCAATCTCATCCAGGTTGGCGGTGCCGTATATGTCAGCACGTTTCTATGCCAGGCTACCGGGTCTTCCCTACAGATTGTAGATCATATACACCTGGAACACTTTGAATGGCTCGTCGTCACCGAAGGCTTGTTTAGCA